>CAXMZV010000033.1:0-14943 GCA_964199985.1 Candidatus Ilumatobacter isfjordensis
GGCACACCGTCTTGGGATGCAAGAGATGAAGCAGCAACTCGAGGACCTGTCGTTCTCAGCGCTGCACCCGAAACGGTTTGCTGAACTCGACCATCTCGTCAGCAGTCGAACGCCCGAGCGCGACATTTACCTTGCCAAGTCGGTGGCAGAGGTGCGGGCTCGGCTCGGCGAATTGGGTATCGATGCCGAAGTCACAGGTCGCGGCAAGCACCTGTGGAGCATCTACGAAAAGATGGTGGTGAAGAGCCGCGAGTTCGACGAGATCTTCGACCTCGTTGCCGTTCGCGTCATCGTGCCGTCGATGAAGGACTGCTATGCGGCGCTCGGCTGTATTCACGGGCGCTGGCGGCCCATCGTCGGTCGGTTCAAGGACTACATCGCGATGCCCAAGTTCAACCTGTACCAGAGCTTGCACACCACGGTCATCGGTCCCGCTGGTAAACCGATCGAAGTGCAGATTCGTACGACGGAAATGCATCAGCGGGCCGAATGGGGTGTCGCTGCGCACTGGGCCTACAAGGACGGCGCCGACGGCACGCAGGACATTGACTGGCTCAACCGCATCATCGACTGGCAGGAGGAGGTCTCCGACCCTGCCCAGTTCATGGAAAGCCTGAAGACCGACCTCGAGCAGGACGAAGTGTTCGTCTTCACGCCGAAGGGCCGGGTGATCACGCTGCCGGTCGGTTCCACCACCGTCGATTTCGCCTACGCCGTGCACACCGAAGTCGGGCACGCCTGTATCGGCAGCAAGATCAACGGGAGGCTGGTCCCGCTCGATCACACCGTGCAGAGCGGTGACAACGTCGAGATCTTCACCTCCAAGGTCGAAACAGCGGGCCCGTCGCAGGACTGGCTGGCATTCGTCGTGTCGCCACGGGCGCGGAACAAGATCAGGCAGTGGTTCAGCCGCGAGCGCCGCCTCGACACGATCGAGGCTGGCCGCGACGACCTCAGCGACCGTCTGCGGCGCGAAGGACTGCCGGTGCAGCGAATCTGGAAGTCGCCACAGCTCGAGGCCGTGGTCAACGAGCTGAGCTATGTCGACCTCGACGCCATGCTGCAGGCCGTCGGCGAGCACCACGTGTCGGCACAGAGCGTGGCGCAGAAGGTCGCCCGCGGGTTTCGCACAGGTGAAGAGGACGAGCAACTGCCAGCAACCGTCGACACCCCGCGGCGCGAGCGGCGCGACGACGGGGCCACCACGGTGGGCGTCCACGTCGAGGGACTCGACGATGTCATGGTGCGGCTCGCCAGCTGCTGCACCCCGGTGCCG
The DNA here is from genome assembly GCA_964199985.1 of Candidatus Ilumatobacter isfjordensis. Taxonomy (GTDB): domain Bacteria; phylum Actinomycetota; class Acidimicrobiia; order Acidimicrobiales; family Ilumatobacteraceae; genus Ilumatobacter_A; species Ilumatobacter_A isfjordensis. Next base: position 1,277 of record CAXMZV010000033.1, read on the forward strand.
GGCGATGACATCATTGGCTTCGTCACACGTGGGCGTGGTGTGAGCGTGCATCGAAGCGACTGTGCCAATGCCGTGTCGCTGATGGCCGAGCAGGCCACGCGCCTCATCGACGTCGAGTGGGACGGAGAAGAGCAATCCAACGCCATGTTCATCGCGGGTGTCGAGGTGGTCGCATTCGATCGTTCGCGACTGCTGATGGATGTCGCCGTGGCCCTGTCGGAACACAAGATCAACATCGTGTCGTCGCAGACGGTCACGGGCACTGACCGTGTCGCCAAGATGCAGTTCCAATTCGAGCTGGTCAACTTGAGCCATCTCGATTCGGTACTGCGGACCATCAAGGGCATCGACTCGGTCTACGACGCCTACCGGCTGAATCCGGGCAGCGCTGCTGCCGCTGCTGCAGTGGCCGGCTGACGAAACCGTCCCGCTGCCTGACGGGCCGCGCCGATAGCCTGACGAGCCGTGCCAGCGTTCCAAACCAGTCCCGGCATGCGGGACATCCTGCCGCCCGAGAGCGGTCGTTGGCGCCGGTTCACGGCCGTCTTCGCCGACGTCGTCGAAGCTGCCGGATATCAGCAGCTGATCCCGCCGCTGCTCGAAGATCTCGGTGTCTTCACGCGGATCGGTGATGCCACGGACGTGGTCACGAAAGAGATGTACGACTTCGTCGACAAAGGCGAACGTCGCGTGGCGCTCCGGCCCGAGCAGACGGCCAGTGTGTGCCGCTCGTTCGCGCAACATCGGCCGACTGTGCCCTGGAAGGTCTTCTACTCGGGGCCAAATTTCCGCTACGAGAAGCCTCAGCGCGGGCGCTACCGCCAGTTCGATCAAGTCGGCATCGAGGTGCTCGGCGTCGACGACCCGATGCTTGACGTCGAGGTCATCGCGCTTGGTTGGGAGTTCTATCGCGCGCTTGGGCTCCGTCAGGTCACGTTGCAGCTCAACAGTCTTGGCGAGCCTGACGATCGCGCCCGCTACGTCGAGGCGTTGCGCCTGCACTTCGAGGCGGCGGGGGAGCAGCTGAGCGAACAGAGCCGCATCACGCTGGCGAAGAACCCGCTGCGCGTCCTCGACTCGAAGCGGGAGCCAGATCAACCGTTCATCGAATCGGCACCGCAGATCGCCGACTTCTACAGCGATGAGGCGGCTGCCCACTTCGACGAGGTGCAAGCGGGCCTTCGGGCGCTCGACGTTCCCTTTGCCGTCGAACCGAAGCTCGTCCGGGGTTTGGACTACTACCGCCGGACGATCTTCGAATTCTTGGGTGGCACCCTCGAATCAGCACAAAACGCTCTCGGCGGCGGTGGTCGGTACGACGGCCTCGTCGAGGCACTCGGCGGGCCGGCCACGCCAGGTGTCGGATTCGCGCTCGGCGTCGATCGGACGCTCATCGCGTGCGACGACGAAGGTTGCTTCGACGCCGAAGCGCCGCAGCTCGACGCATTCGTCGTCGACGTTGTCGGTGGCCTCGAAGCAGCTGCACTCACCGCGGAACTACGCGCGGCCGGATTGTCGGCCGATCGCGGTTTCGACAACCGCAGCATGAAAGCCCAGATGAAGCTCGCCAACCGCAGCGGCGCTCAGTTTGCCGTCATCATCGGTGAGCAGGAGCAGGCTGACGGCACCGTCGTCGTCAAGCCGATGCACGGTGGCGACCAAGTCACCATTCCCCGATCCGAGCTCATTGCTCAACTCTCAGAAACCACGAACTCATGACTTCTCAATCAACCTCCATGCGGACCCATCTGTGCGGCGCGCTCCGCGACGCCGACATCGGCGGCACCGTGAGCGTGTGCGGCTGGGTCGGTCGCCGACGCGAGCACGGCGAGCACCTCGCGTTCGTCGACTTGCGTGACCACACGGGCATCGTGCAGTGCGTCATCAACGACGACGTCGATGTTCGCAGCGAATACGTGCTCAGGATCACCGGCATCGTTCGTGAGCGACCGGAGGGCACGATCAATGACGCCCTGCCGACTGGCCGCGTCGAAATCGGTGATTGCGAGGTCGAAATCCTGCGCAGCGCCACGCCGCCGCCGTTCCCGATCGACGCTCGCGCCGATGACGTCGACGAGAACATCAGGCTGAAGCACCGTTACCTCGACCTCCGCCGCGAGCGGATGCAGAAGAACCTGCGTCTGCGCTCCAAGATCAACGCCGCGGTCCGCAACGCCATGGACGCCCAACACTTCGTCGAGGTCGAGACCCCGATGCTGGTGCCGTCGACGCCTGAGGGCGCCCGCGAATTCCTCGTGCCGTCCCGCAAGGAGCCCGGCTCGTTCTACGCCCTGCCGCAGTCGCCGCAACTCTTCAAGCAACTCCTGATGGTGGCCGGCGTGGATCGCTACTACCAGATGGCCCGTTGCCTTCGCGACGAAGACCTGCGCGCCGACCGCCAGTACGAGTTCATGCAACTCGACATGGAGATGAGCTTCGTTGACCAGGACGACGTGCTCGATGCGGTCAGCGAGGCTGTTCTTGCTGCCGCCGAGGCCGCAACGGGGGAGCGGCCTGCACCGATCGAACGGATGACCTGGCACGATGCCATGAACCGCTTCGGCAGCGACAAGCCTGACCTTCGCTTCGGCATGGAGTTGCAAGAACTCACGCCGGTTTTTGCCAACACCGAGTTCAAGGCGTTCGCCGGCGCGGGCGCCATCAAGGGCATCAAGGTCGACGGCGGCGCATCCGAATACGGTCGCAACCAGCTCGACAAGCTCACCGACAAGGCCAAGTCGGCTGGCGCCAAGGGCCTCGTGTGGTTGAAGTGCACTGACGAGGGCTTCGACTCGCCGGTTGCCAAGTTCTTGTCCGACGACGAGGTGCCTGCCGTGAAGGCAGCGATGGGCGCCGAGACCGGCGACCTGATCCTCATCGTCGCAGACGAGTGGGACACCACGTGTGCGGTGCTCGGCATGCTCCGCAACGAGATTGCGCGGCCGCCTGTACACGAGGGCCCGTATCGCTACGTCTGGGTGGTCGAGTTCCCCCTCTTCGTCGGCCGTGACAAGGAGACGGGTCAGCCCAAGTCGGGCCACCACCCGTTCACGATGCCGCACCCCGAGGACGTCGACAAGTTCGAGAGCGACCCGATGTCGGTCCGCTCGATTGCATACGATCTCGTGCTCAACGGCTGGGAGCTCGGCTCGGGCTCGATCCGAATCCACGAGCCTGAGCTGCAGCGCAAGGTCTTCCAGGCGCTGGGGATTTCCGACGATGAAGCGGAGAAGAAGTTCGGCTTCTTCCTCAACCCGTTCGAGTACGGCGCACCGCCGCACGGTGGCTTCGCGTTTGGCCTCGACCGCCTGGTCGCGATTCTGGCCGGCGAAGAGAACATTCGCGAGATCATCGCCTTCCCGAAGACACAGAGCGGTGCTGACCCGATGACCAATAGCCCGATCCCCGGCGATCCGAAGGCGATGGCCGAACTGGGGCTGAAGGTCCTGCCGCTCACCACCTGAGCCGCCCGTAAGCTGATCGCGTGGAGTCGAACGGTCAGCGGCGCGCAGCAATTCTTGTTTCGTCGTTGGCGATCCTGCTGGCGATTGTCGCCGTTGTCCGAGTTGCGGGCCGTGACGGTAGCGACGGTGTTGACACGCTCCCGTCGGTTGAGCTCACCGCGGGGCAGGATGCAACGCTGTCGACCGACGACCTCGTTGGCAGCCCGCTGGTCATCAACTTCTGGTACTCGGCGTGTCCGCCATGTGCGAACGAGCTCCAGGACTTCGCGGCGGTGCACGCGCAGTACGGCGATGACGTGCGGTTCGTCGGTGTCAACGCCATCGACACGGTCGACGAAATGACGGCGTTTGCCGCTGAGCGTGGCGTCACCTACGAGCTGTTCCAGGACCGGCTCGCGGAATTGCAGACCGAGCTTCGGCTGACGTCGTTCCCGACGACGTTGTTCATCGCGGCCGATGGCTCGATCATCGAGCGGACCGGCGTGCTCGACGAGTCGAGTTTGGAGAACGAAGTGCTCGAACTCCTCGCCGTCGAGTCCTCGTTGTGAAACTGGCAGCGGTGAGCGCCCGCCACTGTGGCGAGAACCTCAAGCCCGACCCGCACGATCTAATGGAGCGGCCCTGACCGATCGAATCTGCCGATAGCGAGTGGTCTGATCGCCAGCGGGCCGTCGCTGATAAGAGCGGCTCCGGCAATGTTCACCGCCACGACGCCGTGAGGCCCGAACACCCACGTTCCCGTGGGTCTGGGAGTCAGGTGCGGCTGGACGATGAGGTGCGTTCGAGCGATTCGGCGTGTGCCCCGGCCGGGTCCGCTTGCCAGGCGACATCGACGGACTGCCAAGTGAGATCGGACGTTCTCTCCGCGCCGTTCGACGCAGTCCGTTCGGAGGTTGCGGTTGCATCGCCGAGCACTGGCAGATGGTCGGACGCTGTCTCGTTGAAATGCAGCTCCAGGTCGGGGAAAACGAGTTGAATGCGCGCTTCGCTGAACGCCTTCCAGACCATCCGAACGATGTCGCTGCGAAGTCGCGGCACCGTCAGCGGTGAGGACGACCACATGTGCAGCCGGTACGAGACAACGTTGTTGCCGAACTGATCCTCGACCCACGCCTCGGGCGGTGGATCGTCAAGCACCTCAGGGTGCGACTTCGCCACGTCGTGCAAGACCTGCCGCACTCGTTCGGGGTCGTTGAGGCAGTTGGCCATGACGACGACGTTGAACCGCACCTTGTCGTCCGTGCCGGTGAAGCTCTTGAACGAGTCCGTGAAGAATGCAGAGTTGGGGATCACGATCTCTTCGTTGTCCAGCGTGCGCACGGTGGTCGACCGGACGCTCAGTTTCTCGACGGTGCCCATTTGTTCGTCGACCTCGACGATGTCGCCCGGTCGGAGTGATCGTTCGAACAGCATGAACGTGCCACTGATGAAGTTCGCGAGCACCTCTCGAAGACCGAAGCCGATGCCAACGGACAGACCGCCCGTCATCGCTGCAATGGTCGCCGGAGACAGCTGCAGCTGACTCACGACGTATGCCAGGCCGAGCAAGATGAGGGCATATCGAACCAGCATCAATGTCGCCTCGGCGGACCCGTCGTTGAGCGACGTGTGCTTGACCACGAAGTTCACCACGACCGTGTTCATGAAGTTAATGCCGTCGGTCCAGAGCCAGATGCCGAGCGTGGCAATGAACAGGGAACCGACATTGATCGGGCTGCCGAACAAGTCGAAGACTGTCGCCCGGGCGAGGCGTCCGATGTCGGCGACGTGGTCGAGGATCATCAGACCGACCACGATCCACATCAGGGGCTTGAAGAAGCGGCGCCGGTAGCGGCGAGCCTCCGCTTGGTCCAGACCAATGACCAAGAAGGTCATGATCAGTTCCGAACAGAGCAGCACGATGAACACGATGATGAGTTCGTTCAACAAGCCGGTGACTCGTCCCGCTCGATCCATCCAGTCGAGAGCGAGTGCGGCCATCCCGATGCCGAGCAACGGCGCGCTGATCGATTCGAACGCCTGAACGGCGAGGTTCGGTGGACCAGTTGCACGCAACGAGCGATCCCCGGCGCGCTTGCGCGCTCGTCGCAGCCGAACACGACCGGATAGCGCCCAAGAAACATTGCTGATCAGGCGACTCAGCACGAGGATGCCGAACAGCACCAGGAGCTGCTCGCGTACTTCGGGCCGGCCAAGAAAGACGAGTGCCCGGTCGAGGATGACTGCGAGTTGGTCGATGCCGTCGTCGTTACTCATTGGTCTCCTCCAACAGTTCCGTGTAGCGAGTGCGGAGTTCGGTGGCGGCTTCCTTCGGATCGAGCAGTCCGCGAGTCACCTGGAGGTAGACATCGTTGGCCACCGCGCTGAGTTCGGTCTGATGCGTCTGGAAACGCTGTGGGAGCACGATGGCGTGTCGCTGTTGCACGACGAGAGCAGCTTCCATTGGACTCGTCGTCGAATCGATCGCAACCGACGGATTCACCGGGATTCGTCCGACGCCGGCGCGGGCGATTCGTCCCTGGGAAGGGACGTTGGTGAGGTACTCCATCAGAGCGAACGAGCCGGTCAGGCTGTCGGTGTGCCGGTTGATGACCATGCCTTCGACGTCGAGGAATCCGCCCGGTTCGTCATTGTCGCCGCCGGGCAGTGTCGTCAAGCCGAACGTCGGCTCACCCACGTTGGCGAGCGTTGGTGTCGACGCTTGGATCACGGTCTCGTCGTCGCCTGAGGCCTCGCCATCGGCGGTGATGTCCGAATCGACTCCCAACGCGCCGGACTGTGATTCCTGCAGCGTGCTCCGGAATCTTCCGAGTTCACTCGATCCTCCGACGAACACGTCGATCTTGCCGGCAGCGAACAAGTCGCGGAGCACGTCGTACTCGCCGTCCAGAATCACGTTCGGGTGGCGTCGCGCCTCGACGAGCCACACCATCCAATCGGTGAAGCCCTCATCGGGTACGACGATGTCCTCCTGGCCGAAGACCGTCCCGTCGAATGCGTCGACCCCCCAGTACGCATCGAAGAAGTCCAGCGGAATCGCAACCGAGTGGCCGTCCTCGGCGAGATCGATGACCGCGCCGAGGGTCTCCGGAGGCGTGATGCCGTCCCGGTAGTACAGGACGTCGGTGAACGCTGCGAGCGGGACGCCACGTTGCGCGTCGTCGACCGCCATCGCCGACAAGGCGCGGGAGTCGAGTTCATCGAACCCGTAGCGCTCGCTCTGTGAAGGAGTGATGGCGTGTACTGCTCCGTTATCGACCAGATCCGACAACTCCGCCGCATCAGCGCCGATGAGCACGTCCGGACCAAAGCCGGACTTCACCTCTTCGGCGAAGCGCGCCTCGATCTCTTCTGGCGGGACGTATTCCACGATGAGCTCGAGATCGGAGTCGAGTTCCGCGTAGCTGCGAAGCAATTCGGTGAGCACCGCTGCCTCGGCGTCTGGCCAGTCGTGCCAGACGAGCAGACGCTCGTGTGTGACCGCACTGAGCCCACACCCCGACAGTGCGGGGAGGAGCAATCCGGCCAGAATTGCCGGAGATAATCGCCTGAACATCTTTTCATCACATCCCACCGCCCTGATTCGGTTGAACTGCGCCCGCGTTCGTACCGCCTCTGAGGACAGCGGCAGTATCATCTCGCGCGATCGACGCCGATCATCGTCAGCTGGCACATTTTTTTGGCGGGGCCTGTGTCACATCCGACGAATGCTGCGTGATCTGGTCAGCTGCGTCGCCTCGCCGACCAACTGGAACGGCACAATGACCTCGAACTCGAGATCAAGGGGTGACCGGTGCGCTCCCTCGCCCTGACGCTCATCACCGGCTCGCGTTCCCACGATTCGGAGGCGAGTCCGACATCCGATGATGACAACTCGCAGCCGAGATCTCATCGTCGTTCGCCTGGATGAGTCTGCCGAGCAGGACGAGATGCGCGCCTTCGTCGATCGCACCGGCGCCGCCACATAGGGCGTGAGCGAGCGGGTCGTGAGTGGCGACAGCAGGAATATTGTGGAACGGATTGAAGAGTCGAACCGGATACCGCGATTCGTGCCGGTCAGAGCAGCCGATCGAGCGTGGTCTTGGTCTCGCTGGTACGCATGGTGGTCGTGTCCAGGCCGTAGACCAGTGGCACGCCTGTCGGGATCTCCAACGTCGCGATGTCGTGGTCGCTGATGTGGTCGAGGTGCTTGCACAAGGCGCGGAGACTGTTGCCGTGGGCGGAGACAAGCACGACCGGGTGGGCGTTCAGATCGGGCAGGATGTGGTCGTACCAGTACGGCAGCAGCCGATCGACGACATCGTGGAGACATTCCGACGATGGGATCAGTTCGGGTGCCAGTGGGTCGTATCGGGGGTCTGAGCTGGGGTCGTAGGGATGGCCGTTGCGCATCGGGGGTGGCGGGGTGTCGTAGCCGCGCCGCCACGCCCAGAACTGATCATCGCCGTGGGCGAGTCGGGTCTCGTCCTTGTTCAGTCCGGTCAGGTCGCCGTAGTGGCGCTCGTTCAGTCTCCAGTGCCGGCGCACCGGGATCCACGACCGATCGAGCACTCCGAGCGCGAGGTCGGCGGTTCGGATCGCGCGCGTCTGCAAAGACGTGTGGACGACATCGGGCAGCAATCCAGCCTCGGCGAGGAGGTGCCCGGCAGCGAGCGCCTCGGCTTCCCCGGTTTCGGTCAGGTCAGCGTCCCACCAGCCGGTGAAGCGGTTGGACTGATTCCAAGTGCTTTGACCGTGACGTAACAGCAGGAGAGTCGGACTCATGATGACACCTTCCCGGCTGTTCCGAACGATTTGAGATGAGCTCGACGGGGTCGCTCGCCGATCGTGTCGACGTCGAGGTCATCGCTGCACGCGGCGACGCTTGGCGTGCTTCCAACCGTGGTGACACCCATGTTTCGACCTCCTCGCGTCTGGGAGCCTCACTCTGGCGCGAGCACCGACACGCGTCCAGGGCCCGAGGTCCATACCTCGCCCTGCTCACCGGGGCGCGGCGAAATTGCTGCGTCTCTGAGACGGAGCAACCTGTTCCGTGATGGTCCATCGTCTTCACGTCGGAGGGGCGGACACGGCGTGACGTTGGACCCTGGGCGCTCGTCGCACTGTATGGATACGGTCAAGACATGGTTGAGGGCGGCATGCTCAGCGATGCCGAGGTGAGCGCGCTGCACGAGGCGCTTGATGACGAGTACAAGGCGGTCGCCACCTATGACCGTGTGCTCGCCGACTTCGGAGCTGTTCGCCCGTTCACCAACATCGTGGAAGCGGAACGCCGTCACGTCCGCGTGCTCGCCGACACGTTCGATCGGTACGGGCTGCCCTTGCCCGCCAACACATGGGACGACCGGACGCCCCGATACCATCGATCCGTGCAGCTTGCTCAGCAGGCGTGGAAGGAGAGATCGAGAACGGGGCGATGTATGACCGCCTGATCGCGGTCACGACACGCGCCGACATCATCGAAGTGTTCGAGAACCTGCAACGCGCATCGCAAGAGAACCATCTGGCGGCGTTTCGCCGATGCACTGCCCGGTACGAGGGCGAGTCAGCCGGAGATGATGTCGACAACGGCGACCGGCTCGACAACGGTTGAGAGCAGGATGATCAGTCCCATGAGGAACGCGGCTGACGTTTCGAGCTTGTCTCGCGTTCGGGTCTCGCGAACGATCTCGGGAATGAGGTCGGCAGCGGCGATGTAGATGAAGTTGCCCGCTGCGAACATGGTCGTGGTCGAGATGTGTATCGAAGCGACGAAGGGCCCTGCCGCGACATCATCCCTGTCGTGGAAGCTGGACTCCACAACGACGTGACACACCGACTTGGAGGAGGAGCGAGATGACGAACATGAACGCCGTGTACGAACTGAACCCGATCGGAATGGTCGACTCACCGCTCACCGATCTCGCCGTTGCGCCGAAACAGGGCGACGAGGGATCACCCGAAGCCTGGCTCCGCATCGATCCCGAGTACGCCGCAGGGCTGGCAAGCCTCGCCGACGGCGACGACCTGCTCGTGCTGACGTGGCTGCACCTGGCGCATCGAGACGTCCTCTCAGTTCACCCACGCGGGAACCCCGATAATCCGCAGCGAGGCGTCTTCAACACTCGGTCCCCCGATCGACCCAACCCCATCGGGGTGCACCGCGTCCAGATCGTTGCTATCGACGGCACTCGAATTCGAGTACGGGGCCTGGAGGCAATCGACAAAACACCCATCGTCGACCTCAAGTCCGTCCGATCGACCAATCGGGCATCTCGGTGACCGGGGCCATCGGACCTCTGGCCCTGCCGGACCGCAACCTCGGCTGATGCGAGTGATTGCCGGCTCGCCTGAAGTGACACTAGTTCACGATGTGACGGTGGCGCCCTACCCAATGGGTCCAACGGGTCCAGCCGGGTGATCCAGCGATCATCCACAGCAATGCGAGACCAATGACCTCGGTGATGTGGGCGCTCTCGGCCAGCACTGTGCGGCCGCCATCGATGATGTCGGCCAGGGCACTGATCGAGATCGTCACGATCAGTGCCGCAGCGAACGGCAGCAGGCCATGCGATCGATGGGGTTTCCAGGCGACGTAAGCAAAGCCGATCGCGAGGGCCACGCCAAATGCGCCGACGTGGCGAGCGAGGTGGTCGTCGGCGCCATCGAGGCGCCCCCCGACCAGCGCGACGACGTTCTGGGCAAACAACACGACCGCGACCCAGGCCATTGCTGGCCGTAGCCATCCGCCGCGGCCCAGCACCGCCGGGCGGGTTCGTTCTGTGATTGCCCCGACCAGGTTCGGGATCGGGTCGGCGGGTCGAAATCGGAGTTGACGGCTGAGATCGCTGATGTGGGCCGCCAACGTCGAGCACTCTGTGCAGCCCGAAAGATGGTGTTCGAGGTCGACGTTCTCCGCGCCGGTGGTCTCGCCGTCTTCTCGCGCCGACAGCAGTTCGCCAGCGTCAGAGCACGTGATCGAGGGCGGATCGGTAAGAGCCATGTCACAGAGGTCGAAAGTCCCGAGTGTTTGGTTCCCGACTCGACACAATGTTGTCGTGGATCGTCTGACCCGATTGCTGCTTGATGCGCAGTCTGGGGATCGTCGCGCCTTCGAACAGTTCATTGCCGAGACGCAGGCCGATGTGTGGCGACTGTGTCGCTACCTCGGCGACCTTCGAGACGCTGACGACCTTGCTCAGGAAACCTATGAGCGCGCCGTCGGTTCACTGCATCGGTACCGCCGCGAAGGGCCCGCGAAGGCGTGGTTGCTGACCATCGCTCGACGCGTCTGTGTCGACCACACCCGTCGCCAACAACGTCGGCGTCGGCGTGACACGAGAGCGGTCGATGACGCATTGGCCGGTGGTGGCATCGGTTCGGTCATCGCACCCGACGACGCAGGACGCATGGTCCTCGATGCGCTGGTCGACGGTCTCGATGACGACCGGCGTGCTGCGTTCGTCCTGACGCAGGTGCTCGGCCTGCAATACGCCGAAGCCGCCGAAGTCCTCGGTTGCCCGATCGGTACCGTCCGTTCTCGCGTGGCCCGCGCTCGACTCGACCTCGTCGCTGCCGACCGCAGCGACGAATTGCCCGCGACGGGAACCAACGACGCCTCGGCAGCGACCTGAACGACGTGGAGTCCATTTCAACAAATCTCCGGTGGCGTCGGGTTGCAATGGCAGCAGTCGCTGCCCTGGTGCTCGTCGCCTGTGGGGGGGCATCCGATGATGGGGCTGACACGTTGTCAGGGGCGATCATTGACCCGGCCCCACAGGTCGATCTCGTCAGCCTCCCGTCGCTGAGCGACCCAGGAACCGACGTTGACTTCCGCGCCCGACAGGGTGGCATCCAGGTCGTCTATTTCGGTTTCACCAATTGCCCTGACGTGTGCCCGACCACGCTCGCCGATCTCACGATCGCTTTGCGCAAGCTTGACTCTGCCGATGCTGATCTGGTCGACGTGGTGATGGTCACCGTCGACCCGGAGCGCGACCTCGACGTCCTCGACACCTACGTCACCAGCTTTGTCGATGACGCCGTTGCGGTCGGCACCCTCGACAGTGAAAGAACGATTGCTGCGGGCACTCCGTTCGGCGCCAGTTGGGAAGTCCGCACGCTCGAGGACGGACTGGTCGAAGTCGATCATTCGCCGTTCCTGTACGCCGTCGACGATGCTGGTCGCCTGGCGCTCATGTGGCAGTTCGGTGCAACATCGGACGACATGAGCAAGGATCTCTCACTGCTGTTGGACCGATACGAGGCATGACGATGACATTTCGAGCAACCCTGATTGGCGTGGCAGCCATCGTGCTCGTCGCCTGCGGCGGCGGCGGAGACAGCTCGAACGTGAGCACGGCGGGCGTTCCCGACCTCGAAGAGAACCTCCCGGGTTTCGGTGCCGTGTTGAGCGTCGACGAGGCCACCTACGAGTACACGATCCCGGTCGGTGCCGGCGATGCGCTCGACGCGGGGGAGCCCCTGTCCATTCTGCCGCGGTCGCTCACCACGACGGTTGGTCAGACGATTCGTATCGTCAACGAAGACACGCGGGGGCACAGCGTCGGTCCATGGTTCGTCAGTGCCCGAGCCACGCTGCGTCAAGAGTTCACGACACCCGGCTCGTACGAGGGGCTGTGCACGGTCCACCCGTCGGGTGAGTTCATCCTGCAGGTGTTGCCCCGTTGATGCCGAGCGGCGCGAAGTTTGTCGCTGGGATCCTGGCGGCCATCGTGTTGACCCTCATTCCGGCCGGGCCCGTCCTGGCCGACCCCGCTGGTCCGACCGACTATCGGAGCGAGATCATCGCTGTCGACCCACCGACGCCGAAGATCTCGCTCGCGATACTCGGGGGCGATTCGTTCGTCGAGCTGACGGTCGAAGCGGGAACCGAGGCAGTGGTCATTGGTTACCGCGGCGAGCCGTACCTGTGGTTTCAGCCCGATGGCACGGTGCTCGAGAACACCTTGTCGCCCTCCACGTACCTGAATGCGGAGCGCTACGGCACCGACTTTCCCGACTTCGCTGACCCTGACGCCGAACCTGAGTGGCGGGAGATCGGGACGACCGGGCGCTGGTCGTGGCACGATCACCGAGCGCACCTGATGCAACCGGTTCCACCCTTTGGCACGGAGCCGGGCGATCGCATTCTCGAGAGTGTGTTACCCCTGGTAGTCGACGGGACCGAGGTCGACGTCACTGTGGCCAGCACGTGGCTGCCCGAGCCGTCGTCGGCGCCGATCTGGATCGGAGGGGTGTTCGGCCTGCTCGTCGGTCTCGGCGGGGTCTGCCTCATCATCCGCGGTGGGCCGCTTGCCGCGGTCGCTGTGGTCCCGGCTGCGTTCGGACTCGTCGTGGGCGCGTGGCAGTACGCATCGCTGCCTGCCGAGACGGGTCCGAAACTCACCTGGTGGTTGCTCCCGGTGCTCGCCGGAGTCGCCACGCTTTGCGCGCTGGTTCCGTTCGTCCGGCGCGATCGAACGATTGCGTCGGCGCTCGTTGGGCTCGCCGGCGTGCTGCTGATCGGGTGGGCGTGGAAGCGGCTCGATGGCCTCACGGCAGCGATCGTGCCCACCAATGCGCCGAACTGGTTCGACCGAGGAACGACGGTTCTCGTGCTGGTCGCTGGATCCCTCATCGTGATGCTCGGGGCCTGGGAACTGATTGGATTCACGCGACGACCTGACAAGCATGAACACAATTAACTCGATCAATCTGTTCTCTCGCCGGCGCTTCGGAGCGCTCATTCTGGTCGCTGGCCTCGGGCTCGCGGCCTGTGGGTCCGACGACGCCTCCTCTGACGAAGCCACGCCTGCCGAGTCCGAAATCAGCATTGCCGACCCGTGGTCGCGCCAGCCTGCAGAGGGGCAGACCAACACGGCGGTGTACGGCGTGGTCACCAATGCTGGTGACGAGGACATCACCGCGGTTGCCGCCTCGAGCTCGGTCACCGACACCGTCGAGCTGCATCAGGTGACCATGAACGACGAAGGCCAGATGTCGATGAGCGAGAAGGAAGGCGGGTACGTCATTGAAGCCGGCGCGTCCTTCACATTCGAGCCGGGCGGCCCGCACATCATGATGCTCGGCATCGACTCGGCCACCTACCCCGACATGGTTGACGTCACGCTGGAGTTCGACAACGGCTCGACGCTCGACTTCACCGCCGAGGTCCGTGCGATCGACGGCGAGACGGCCGAGATGGACGGCGAGATGGAGATG
>CAXMZV010000034.1:0-14734 GCA_964199985.1 Candidatus Ilumatobacter isfjordensis
CTGGCTGGTCTTGCATTCGGGCACGCGGCAGCCGAGGTGCGGGCACTTCTGGCTGAGCACGACGATGCCTTCGCGCATTGCGACCAGCTCGTTTTTCGGTGTACACGGTCTCAGCAGCAGGCAAGGCTTCGGGCGGGTAGGCCGTGATCCACGACTTGGCCTCGGGCACGTAGAAGAAGCCACCGCCCTGCTTGACGCCGTCCTTGATGGCATCGAGCTTGCCGACGCTGACGGCACCGCCGAAGCCACCGGTACCCGAGGGCCACAGGAAGCCGACAAATGCCGCTGCTGCGAACGCACCGACGCCAACGCTCATCAGCGTGACGGTGGCGCGGTTGAAGAACTGACGACGCGAGACACCGATGGCCTCGGGGTCCGGCGGGGTCCACGGCATGAGGCTGTTGTCATCGGCACCGACGCTGACCAGCTCTTTGCTGGGCGTGCGGGCCACGACACCTTCAGCTTCAGCGTCGGCGGCGGTACGGGTGACTGCCTCTTCGACGGCGACGCCGCCTTCGTTCTTGGCATCGCTCCGGCGCGCCTTGTCACGCTTGACGGCTTCGCCGGACAACGCGCCCGCACCGCGCACGTCGGAACGACGGGCAAGGGTGAAGAACGAGATGGCGCCGAGCACGACGACGGCGCCGATCGCGATTGTTATGACTGCTGCGGTACTCATGGGGGGTACTCCTTTGCTGTCTCTCTACTACTTCTTATTCGTGTCAGTGAGCCGTTTGGATGGATGTCGAGCGGCTCAGAGCTCGAAGAACAGTCCGTCGACCCAGGGCAACACGAAGTTGAAGCCGGGACCACGGAAGAACGAACCGATCATCACGAGTACCGCCCAGAACATCAGGTGCACGGTCATGATCGAAATGACGAATTTGCGATCCTCAGGCTTGTTCGACGGGTTGCCGTCGAGGAACGGGGTGAGGATCAAGAAAATGATGCCGACGCCGGGCAGGGTCACACCAGCCACCATCGGGTGGAACATCGTGAGGAGTTCCTGCAGACCGAGGAAGTACCACGGTGCCTTCGACGGGTTGGGAGTGGCGTTCGTATTGGCGAGCTGCAACAACGGTGCGTTGACGAAGATCGAGAAGAAGAACGTGAATGCCGTGCAGGCCAACGCAGCAACGAACTCTGCAGCGAGCAGGTGCGGCCACGTGTGGACCTTGTCGACGGGCGTGGCCTTCACGTCTTGGATCGAACCCGACTTGACCACAGTGAGGAGACGCTGCGTGTGACCGCCGGGGCCGCCACCGACGGGCACGCCACCACCGGCCGGTGCTGCCGCGACGACGGCGCCGACCTTCTCAGCAACGGCAACGCCGCCACCGGTCTCAGCTGCGGGTGCATCGCCGCCGGCCTTCGAAGCCTTGGCAGCCTTACTGCGCTTGAGGAGTGCTTCGGGAATACGCGAATCGCCAGCGGACTCGGCCGCAGGCTCAGCTGCGGGTTCGGCTGCCGGTTCAGCCGACTTCTCGCGGGCCGCCTGGGCCCGCTTGAGCAGATGTTCGGGGATCTCGGTCATGAGTTCACCACCTCATTCTTTGGCTCAGTCATTGGCTCTCGTTCTCTCGTACAGACATTCAACATCGGAATTCTCAACAGGCCGTAGTTCAGATCACAACGGACCCGAAATACCGCCGTCCTTCCGCACACGCCAGAAGTGGATCGCCATGAAGATCACGATGATGAACGGCAGGAACAACACGTGCAACACATACCATCGCAGCAGCGTTTCGGAGCCGATTTCGGCACCACCCAGCAAGACGAATCTGACCTCGTTTCCGAACACCGGCGTGTAGCCCATCATGTTCGTACCCACGGTGACCGCCCAGAGCGCCAACTGGTCCCACGGCAACAAGTAGCCGGTGAAGGACAGCAGCAGGGTGAGTGTCAGCAAGATCACGCCGATCACCCAGTTGAACTCACGGGGCGGCTTGTAGGCGCCGTGATAGAACACGCGAGCCATGTGCAAGAACACGGCGAGCACCATCAGGTGGGCGCCCCATCTGTGCATGTTTCTGACCAGTAGACCGAAGGTCACCGAGGTCTGGAGGTTTTGGATGTCGTTCCAGGCCGCCGTTGCTTCGGGACGGTAGAAGAACATCAAGAAGATGCCGGTGACCGTGAGCAGGATGAAGAGGAAGAAGCTCAAGCCGCCGAGGCAGAGCGTGTAGCTGACCTTGACCGCGTGGCGCTTCACCTTGACCGGGTGCAAGTGGTACAGCACCGAGTTCATGATGACGTAGCTGCGGTTACGCGGGCTGTCGGTGTAGCCCTTCCGGAAGATCGAGCCCGGACGGAAGATCGAGCTCCAGGCCTGGCTGCCCTGTGTTGCATCGACGGCCGAGTTCAGGCGGTCCTTCACAGTCGGGCGTGGTTTGTCGTCAATCGTCTTTGACATGAATCTCTCTCAGAGCCTCATCCCATAGCCGTAGCCATGGTTGTTGGTACGCATGTGGTAGTCGCCGGTCGCCGTCGCGGCGCCGACCTTACCGAGGATGATGACCCCGGTCGGGCAGCGGTCGACACACAGTGCACAGCGCGTGCAAATGTCGTCGTCGATCGTGAACATGAAGGCATCGGACGGGTCCGTTCCCGGCTGCTCGGTTCCAATGGCCTCGGCCACTGCCGACGTGTTGACCATGTGAATACATTTCCACGGACAGATGTCGACGCAGCCTTCGCAGGCAATGCACTCGGTCTGGTCGATGTGGATGAACTGCTTCGGCTTGACGGCCTTGCTCAGGTAGTCCGCGTCGACCTCGACTAACGAGTAGTCATCGGTGAACGGCATCATCGGCGGATTGGCGTCGGTTTTTGCCATTACTGCGTTCCACGGCCACGCAGGCCGCGCTCCAGGATCGCGTTCGGGAGATCGCCCACGTCAAACAGCACGAGCGATGTCGCCATGTCGAATCGGGTCAAAGACATCGTCACCGTTACGCCTTCTTGACCAGGGGTCGGCCGTAGGTCGAGGTGGGCAATGCGGTCTGGGTTTCCTTGCCGCGGTTCTGCCACCACACAACGATGAAGATCTGCAGACCGAAGAAGACGGCGTGGATCAGCACCACGACAATGTCGCGGAGTGCCTCATACTGCAGCGTGATCGGGTTCCAGCCGCCTTGCGACTCGGGCTTGAGAAATCCACCCCAGCCGATGAGGAGCTTGTCCTTGCTCCACCCGAGGTTCTTGTCGGCATGGTCGATCCACTGGTGCGGCACGATGCCGTAGGTGAGGAACAAGACGCCGAACGCGTAGGTGGCGCCGAGCATGGCCTCGCCCCAGGTGACCGGCTTGCCCCTCGGGCGGCGCTGGCCGTAGGGAATGGCTGCCAACGACAGGACGACAGCCGCCACGAAGGACACGATGAACGCCTGGTTTACACCGGGCCACTCCAAGACATCGATGGCGATCATCGCAGTTGTTGCATCCGTTTCATCTGGTTGTTCGAGAGTTGATTCGAGCGCCGTTGATTTTGCGCCGTTGAGCTTGTCGTCTTCACCACGAGCGACGCAAGGACACTCGTGAATCCAATCACGAACCTTACTCACCCGTGACCGTTGAGCGAAGTCTGGCACGCAAGTGTGACGCGCGCGCCAGGTTGTGCGAAAGTGCACGAACTCGGGAGTTCCGGTCACAGGCTCAGACCTGACGCGAGTTGCGTCGTGTGCGGACGAGGGTCACCGGGCATAAACGCGCAGAGATTGCAGATGGATTCACGCGAGCGGGTGTTGTCCATCTATCCTCTACACAGTGACTGAGATCCCCGAACATCTCCTGAAGCGGTCGCGCGAACGGCGCGATGCCATTGGTCAGGGTGGCGATGCAGCCCCCGCCGCCGACGCTCCGGCAACTGCCGTCCAGAAGTCGGCATCAGCCACGCCGGCTGCCACTCCACCCCCGCCGAGCGGTCCGGCCGGACGCACCGCAGCCGCCGAGCCGGCAGCACCGAAGCCGGTCAAGGCCGACCCGCACTACGTGGTCGCAGCCAAGCAGCGTCGCAAGGTGCCGTTCTGGGCAATGGCAACGCTGTCGCTCATGCCGGTCTGGGGCTTCATGTACGTCCGTGCTCTGACCGACGGCGGCGAAGTCGCCGAAGGTCCGCTCGCGGGCGGCGCCGAGATCTACGGCAACTGTGCCAGCTGCCACGGCGGCGGTGGCGGCGGCGGTGTCGGCTACGCCTTCACCGAGGGTGAAGTCCTCGAGAGCTTCCCCAACATCGAAGACCAGGTCCGCTACGTCTACTACGGCACCGAGCAGTACAACCTCGCTGGCGTCGAGATCTACGGCAATCCCGATCGCGAGGGCGGCCCACACGTCACCGGCGTCCAAGGTGTCATGCCCGGCTTCGGTGGGCAGCTGTCCACCTATGAAATCGTCGAGGTCATCTGCCACGAGCGCTACACCCTCGGTGGAGCCGACCCGGTCGGCGAAGAGTACGCAGCCGAATTCGAGGCCTGGTGTTCGGGCGAAGCCCCGGTGTTCGAGGCCGTCGAATCTGGCGAGCTCGATCTTCTCGCGATGGAAGAAGCCGAAGAGTTCGACGTCAACGGTGAAACCGTGGTCGTCGCTCCGGTCGGTCCAGCTCCCATTCCCGGCAGCCCCGGCGTCGCTGGCGAGTGAGCCCGCACGCCGTGCGGCGTGCGGCGTGAACGAGATGCGTCCGTCAAGCGTCACGGTGAGGGCCGCACCCGGCCAGACTGTCTGCGATGCCCGTGCGCGCTGACCCTCTCTCCACGGACGTCCTCGTCATCGGTGGCGGCCCGGCAGGGTCGGCAGTGGCGGCGCGACTGGCCGACGCCGGCCACGATGTCACGCTCGTCGAGAAGCGTGTCGAAGGCCGCCACAAGTCGTGCGGTGACCTGCTGTCGCCACGCGCTGTCGCCGAACTCTTTCGCCTCGACGTCAAGCCGATGTCGTTCGGTGGCCATGCGATCCAGGGCGTCCGGATGGTGTACGGACGCCAACGTGCCGACGCTCCGTGGCCCGAACACCGAGACGTGCCCGACCACGGCGTGGTCGTCCGCCGCGACGTGCTCGACGAGCAACTCCGGCGCCGCGCACGAGACGCTGGCGCCACCGTCTTGATGGGCCATGAGGCCACGTCGCCCATCTCGGACCGCGGGTTCGTGCGCGGCGCCACGATGACATTGGCCGACGGCACGACTCGCGACGTGAGCGCTCGATTCATCGTCGTTGCCGACGGCGCAAGCAGCCGGTTCGGCCGAGTGCTCGGAACGAGCCGCCAACGCAACTGGCCGTACGCGATCGCGGCGCGCACCTACTATACGTCTCCACGTCATCGAGACGCCTGGGTCGAGACCTCGCTCGGCCTGCCCGATCCAGATGGCAACCCGATCGCCGGGTACGGCTGGGTGACACCAATGGGAGACGGCAACGTCAACGTCGGTGTCGGCGTACTGTCGAGCTACCGCGACATCAAGGGTCTCAACACGCTCAAGCTGTTGACCGCGTTCTCTGAACGCATCGCCGCCGATTGGGGTCTCGACCCAACCCAGTCGCTCAAGTCACCAACTCGGCTCCGGTTGCCGATCGGCGGTTCAGTCGGCCCAAAGATGGGGCCCACGTTCCTGGTCGTCGGCGACGCAGCCGGGGCGGCCAATCCGTTCAGTGGTGATGGCATCGATGCGGCGCTGATGGGTGGCCGTCTCGCCGCCGACGTGTTGGACGAGGCGCTGACGACCGGCAACTCGACCACGTTGCAGCGGTACCCCGTCATCGTCGCCGAAGAACTCGAGGCGTACCGCAAGGTCGGCCGGCTCTCCGCTCGATTCCTCGGACGACCCGCCATCTTGAAACCGGCGCTGCGCCTCGCGACGCGCAGTGAGGCCACCATGGGCGCGGTGCTGCGCATCGCCACGAACGAGCTCCGCGACGACCACTCCGCAGGCGCCGCCGAACGGGCCTATCGCCTGGCGTCGCTCATGTCGAAGTTCGCGCCCAGCTGGTAGCCACCTCTTCGCTCACTTCCTTCGCCCAACACAGGGCCACGCGCCTGGTGAAGTGGTACACACTCGGACATGAGTGTGATGGTGGTCGAGGGAATTGATGGCAACGCGTGGGTCGGTCACCTCGCTGACGCGTTGCCGCAGCTCGACGTGCAGCGCGCCGACGCCGAGGTCGACCCGGATTCCGTCACCCACGTGGCGATGTGGCGGCTCCCAGCACAGCGATTGGCGACGTACACCAACCTCGAGGCGATCCTGATGATGGGTGCGGGCTACGACCATCTCGATCTCAACAGCCTGCCGGATGTTCCGATCGTGCGCTTGATCGATCCCGCGATGGCCGACGACATCGCGCTCTACGTCCTCAGCTGGATCATCTACTTCCAGCGCGACTTCGACCGTTACGCCGCGATGCAGGCGACGGCGACCTGGCGGGGTGAGCTGACGCCCGTCTTCGCCCGTGAGTTCACGATCGGTGTACTGGGTGCCGGTGAGATCGGCACCCAGGTGCTCGCCACGTGTGCTGCGCATGGATTCTCAACGGTCGGGTGGTCACGCTCAGCCCACGATCGAGACCACCCAACGGTCGAGGATTTCTTCCGAGACTGCGATGTGGTCGTGGATCTCGTTCCACTCAGCGACGCCACCCGTGGCGTGATCGGCGCACCGGAACTCGCCGCGCTCGGTGATGGGGTGTTGATCAACGTTGGCCGTGGCCCCACGGTGGACACAGCGGCGTTGATCGAGGCACTCGACGGTGAGCTGCGCGCCGCCGTCCTCGATGTGTTCGACACCGAGCCGCTTCCAGCCGACTCGTCACTGTGGTGCCACCCCAAGGTGATCGTCACTCCGCATGTTGCCGGTCGTTCCGACGCTGTGACCGCAGCACCGGTCATCGCGGCGAGCGTTGCCCAGCTCAGTGCCGGCGAACTGCCGGCCGGCACGATCAATCGCTGACGGGTTCTTCGACCGAGAAGATCGCCTGCTGGCCGCGAGTGAGGTGATCGTCGATATCGCAGATCAACTGGTACTGGCCCGCGCTCTCGAACCGCAGAAGGACCTCGCCAGATGCGCCCGGGACCAGCCGCGGGATCTGATCGATCAGGCGACCGCTTCCGTCGAGCACGCGCATCTCGTGATCGAGTTCGCCGACGTTGGTGAGCCGGAACCGGACCACCTCACCCGCAGCAATTGTGGTCGAAGCATCGGCACCGAACTCGTACTCGGCGGCCGTGAACTCGACCGTTTGCGAGACGTCGTCGGGCGACAACACATCCGACGACCCGTCGCCGGAGTCATCAGATCCGCATGCAGAGAGCATCAACAACGGAAATGCCGCCAGGAGCAGCGCTGATCGGGTGATTCGAGTCCGAATCGTCCGACTGCCAGCGGCGTGTGGGTGTTGCGGACGAAGAATTCTCAAGGTGAAGGCCACGCTGTCACGCTATGCCGCGAGCCCCGATGCGGCGAAAGAGTCCAACGGCACGTCTGCTCTGTGAGCACGCGAATCTCAAGTGAACCTCAAGCCAGCGGGCCGACACCACGCCGCGTGGTCAAGTCTCCGCCACAACGGCCACCAGTCGTGGCCCAGGGTCGATTCCGTCGCTATCGATGACAACTTCTTCTCAAGAACATCGTCGTGTCTTCCGAAGCGGTATACATGCGAGCGAACCTTTGGAAGCTGTACATCCTCCTGTCGGTGGCTGTCGCAGCGATCTACTTCCTGGTAGAAACGACCAGCCTGTCGAAGCTGGTGCTGTACAACGGCATCGGCCTCTGCGCAGTTATCGCCACCCTGTACGGCATCCGGAAGAATCAGCCGGAGAACCGCAAGGCGTGGTACCTGATCGCTGGCGCGATGGGGACATTCCTCACCGCCGACATCGTGTACTACGTGCTCGAGTTGATCCACGACGAGCCGCCGTACCCGTCGGTCGCCGATGCGTTCTACCTCGCCATGTACCCGATCATGTGTCTCGGTCTGCTCAGCCTGCTGCGTTCGGTGTCGCCGGGCCGTGACTTCGCCGGTCTGATCGACGCCGCTCTCGTCGCCGTCGCCACGTTCGCCGTGCTCGGCATCCTCGTGATGGACACGTACGTCACCGACGACTCGGTCACGTTCATGGAGCGCATCATCTCGATCGCCTACCCGGTCATGGACGTGCTGCTCGTCGCTGTGGCCGCCCGCCTCATGGCAGCGGTGCACCTCAAGCAGCCGACGTTCGTACTGATGACCGCTGGTCTGATCGGACTCGCATTGGCCGACACGATCTACGGCATCATGAATACCGCCGGTTCGTACAAGACGGGCGGCTGGCCCGACCCGCTGTGGATTGCCTTCTACGTGCTGATCGCTGCTGGTGCACTGCACCCGTCGATGGGTGACCGGATCGAAGCCCGCGACGACGCACTGGCCACGATCACCAAGCCCCGCCTCGGCCTGCTCTTCCTCGTCGTGTTCGCTGTGCCGCTCATCGACCTGATCTGGGGCGAGCCCTTCGACAAGTGGCTCACGACCGCTGCCTCGCTGATCATGTTCAGCCTCGTGCTCGTGCGACTGATGGGCCTGATGTCCATCGTCCAGATCAAGGAGAAGCAGGCTCGCTACGACGCTCACCATGATTCGCTCACCGGCCTCGCCAACCGCGTGCTCTTCGGTGAGCGTGTCGAGAATTTCCTCAACCAACGCAAGGAGGGCGTCGTGTCGGTGTTGTTCGTCGACCTCGATGACTTCAAGTTCATCAACGACAGCCTCGGCCACCACGTGGGCGACGAACTGCTGGTCGCCGTCGCTGCTCGCCTCGAAGACTGTGTCCGTGAGAACGACCTTGTGGCCCGCCTGTCGGGTGACGAATTCGCCGTGCTCCTCGAGAGTGCTGTCGACCGCCAGGACGCCGTTGCGGTGGCCCAGCGCGTGCAGGACAGCCTCGAATCTCCCGTCCTCGTCGACGACCGCGAGATCATGATCTCCGCATCGGTCGGCATCGCTGTCGAGCGTCGTGCCAACATCGAGCGGGCCGAGACGATCCTGCGTGCCGCCGACGTGGCAATGTACCGAGCCAAGAGCAAGGGCAAGGGTCGCTTCGAGTTCTTCGAACAGGGCATGCACCTCGAAGCCATCGAGCGTCTCGACCTCAAGACCGATCTCCAGGTCGCACTCGAGCGCGGCCAGTTCGAACTGAACTACCAGCCAATCGTCGACTTCGCCACCGAGAAGGTGCGCAGCGTCGAAGCACTGATTCGCTGGAACCACCCGACCCGTGGCTACGTCATGCCCGACCGGTTCATCAGTCTCGCCGAGCAGACCGGCCAAATCGTGCCGATCGGCCGCTGGGTGCTGCGCGAAGCCTGTAACCAGGTGATGCGCTGGCGCAGGGATCATCCTGACACTGCTCCAAAGGGCATCGCTGTCAACCTGTCCGTGCGTCAGCTGCACGACCCGAAGCTGCTCGAAGACGTCGCCGACGCACTGTCGGACTCGGGCCTCGAGCCGCAGGCACTCACGCTCGAGATCACCGAGTCGATGCTCATCGAGGAGACCGATCGCGGCTCCCGTGCACTCGATCAGCTCAAGGCCATGAAGGTCAAGATCGCCATCGACGACTTCGGCACCGGCTACTCGTCGCTGTCATACCTGCGTCGCTTCCCGGTCGACACGATCAAGATCGACAAGTCGTTCGTCGATGAGATGGAGACCTCGCCGACGTCGGTCGCGCTGGTCAAGGCCGTCATCGACCTGGCACACAGCCTGCAAATGGCCACCGTTGCCGAAGGCATCGAGACCGAAGACCAGAAGGCACAGCTCAACGGACTCAACTGCACCTACGGCCAGGGCTACCTCTTCTCCCGCCCGATGTCGGCCAGAGCGATCGACGAACGTTTGAGCAATGCGGCCAAGACCACCAAGGCGCGACGTCACGCACCACTCGACGTCGATGTGCTTGAGGGCCTCGACTCGATGGAGGTTGTCGTTGCCCAGCTCGGCAGCCTGCACGTCGAGATGGGCATCCCCGTGATGGCCCGCTCGCGTTGGATGGAGACCTGGGCCAGCGTCTACGACGAGTGGACGCCGATGACCGTGCTCGTTCGTGAACGTGCCACCGGTGCGGTCGAAGCCGCAGCACTGCTTGCTTACTGTGCGAATGGTGAAGGCTCTCACGACGTCGTCGCCATGGGCCACGGCACCGTTGCCTGCACTCGCTTCTCCTCCCGCTCCGAGCGTGCGTCCAAGCTCCTGACCAAGGGCATCAAGGATCGCCTGAACGAGATGGGCAAGTGGACGCTCCACTTCCAACAGCTCCCCGAAGGTGACCCGGTCACCAAGCTGCTGGCGCAGCAGCTGCCGAATGCCGAGATGACACCCGACCTCTGGGTGCCGCAGGTGGTGTTCGGTGACGATCCCTCGCTCAACAATTTCCTGTCCCGCAACATGCGCCGTCAGATCAAGAAGGCCTGGAACCGGCTGGAGACCGACGGCCACACGGTCGAGATGAAGGTCGCTCGGACCGAGTTCGAGATCATGGAAGTGCTCCCAAAGATCGAGAAGATCCACGTCCAGCGTGACCACGACACTGGACGCGACAGCGACCTCGACGACCCGAAGGTGAACGAACTGTGGAAGCGCCTCGTGCTCGCCCACGGTGCCTCCGGCCAGATCGAGGTCTCCACAATGCTGATCGATGATGACATCGCCGGCTTCGTGATCGGCATCATCGACGACGACGCCTACCGCGTCTTCGACGGCCATTTCAACAGCGAGTTCCACCGGTACTCGCCGGGTCGGATCATCGAGTCGGCAGTGCTGGAACGCGCTGTGGTCGACGCCCGGTTCGACGGCCTCGACTGGATGGCCGGTGTCGCCGCCGAGAAGATCCTCACCTCGAACCACAATGAAGGTCGCATGCAGCTCGTTGCGTCGTCGAAGGCGACCAGTAAGCCGGCACCGAAGCCGATTCCGGAGCACGCACCGAACGGCGCCGATCCAAAGGCAACGGTCGAGGAAAGCGATCAGCCCGAGACCACACCGTCCAAGAACGGTCGACCCAAGAAGAAGGAGACCAGCGCACTGCTGGAGAACGTGTGAGTCGACGGTGAGCTCGTGCTGAGCCACGCTTGGCACCCCTCATCGGATCGATCCGCCCGATTCTGAACAACTCATGTCTGCACTCTTCGCACTCGCTGCCGCCGTTGGCTGGGGCTCCTCCGACTTCGCAGCTGGCTATGCCAGCCGCAAGTCGTCGGCCATCGCCGTCGTCATCCTCACCCATCTCGCCTCAGTCATCGCACTGTTCTTCGTCGCGGTCCGTTTCGGCCCCGGCGGGCTGAGCATCGACGGATCACCCGCTCCGGGCGACATCGCCTGGGGCCTCGCTGCTGGCGTTGCCGGCGGTGCGGGCGCAATGTTGCTGTTCCAAGGGCTCGGCAAGGGCTCGATGGCCGTGGTCGCTCCGATCACCGCAACGGGTGCTGCATCGATTCCCGTCCTCTTCGGCATCGTCACCGGCGACCCGGTCACTGTGTTCAGCATTCTGGGCATCGCCATGGCCCTCGTGGCGATCGTG
The DNA here is from genome assembly GCA_964199985.1 of Candidatus Ilumatobacter isfjordensis. GTDB lineage: Bacteria > Actinomycetota > Acidimicrobiia > Acidimicrobiales > Ilumatobacteraceae > Ilumatobacter_A > Ilumatobacter_A isfjordensis. The sequence goes on from CAXMZV010000034.1 coordinate 11,543, forward strand.
CTCGTTTCGCTCACTGGTGGCGACGATGGAAGTGTTGCGGATCTCGCGCTCGACGAGCCACTGGTCGTTCCAGACGGCTGGTCCGACGAGTTCCAGCTGCCCGCGCCGGATGGCTCGCCACCACCAGTCTCCCTCATCTCCCCAGTCCCGACAGCTGCCTCACCGGTCCAGACGCTCGACGCTCCAGCGGCCAGCGCTCCCCTTGCGCCGCCACCGATCGAGATGACGCACTCGGCAGTGCCAGCGCCGCCTCCGTCTCGCTTCGGTATCCACAACGGTGAACTCCGCATGTCGCTCCGCACTGTCCGCGAGGCCGTATTGGCCCTTGTTGCGACCGCCGTGCTGTCCGCAGCAGCGATTGCCGCTCGTCCGATCGACCAGCTCCTCCAGGGCGCCGAGTACAGCGGGGCGATCGCCGCGCAGCTCGTCTTCGCCCTCGTCATCGTCGGGTTGGCTGCGTTTGCGTTGAACAACGTCAAGATATTGTTCGACTTCTCCGATCTCACACGCCGCAGGACCCCCGCGGTCGCGGCGGGTGATGCAAAAACAGGAGTGGCCACTGCCTCCACGTCGGAGAGCCGCTCAGTGCTGTCATGGCGAGCAATCGTCCGCCAGCCTGGCGTGACCGAAGCACTGTTCTCCGGCGTCGGCTTCGGGTTGTTCTTCGTCTTCATCTACCGCGCCAATGAAATCGCTGGTCACTGGCCGCTGGTCAGTGCTCGCGCCGTGTCGGTCGTGATGTTCACGCTGATCGCGTTGGCGAGCAGTACGGCATTGCTGCCTGAGCGTGGGTCCCGGATACCGGTGGTGCTCGCCGGACTGCTCGATGCCGCCGCCGCCATCTTCTTCGTGATGTCGACTCGGATCGGCTTGCTCAGCGTCGGCGCCGTGCTGGCCGCCCTGTACCCGGTGGTCACGGTCCTGCTCGCCAGGATCATCACCAAGGAACGAATCCGACGGCAGCAGATGGCGGGCCTGGGGCTCGCGCTCTGTGCCGTCGGACTGCTCGCAATCTGATCAGTAGCCCTCGCCAAGGCTGTCGATCTCGGGCTCGGCTTCGGTCTCCGCCGGTGCTGCCGCGCCCTGCGCTTCCTTGATCAGGCTGCCGTCCGGAGCCGCTGCGAACCACACGTCGCCGGAACCCCGGCCGTTCACATCGCCTGCCGCTGCGTCGCCAGCGAAGAGGTAGAGCGGCCACTTGCCTGCAACGAGTTGCATGCTGCCGTCGTCGCGGGATGCGACCGAGAACACTGCGGTGTCCAGACCAGCGGGCACTTCGCCGCCCGCCACGATCACGGGCGGCCAGGCCTCGGCACAGCCACCCGAGTAGGTCGGCGTGCCGTCGGCATCGTTGGTGAAGCCGTAGAGGGTGAGACCGTTGGCGTCGACGAGCACGTCGCCGAGCGAGGTCGACCCGGTCGACGCGATCGCCGACCCTGCTGCGGATTCGGCGGCAAGCTCACTGGCAGGCTCAGCCGCTGGTACTTCGGCTGGAGTCGTCTCGGCTGCAGGTGCGCCATCGTCGGATCCGCCGCACGCGGCGAAGACGAGCGTTCCGGCTGCGATGGCGATGAAGATGCGTGAGGTGGAGTTGTTTCGGTACATGGTGTGCTGGTGAGCAGCACCATCGCGGTTGGTGACGACGATTTCGCTGCCGGGTGCGGCTGCCGCTGCCCCACTGAAGACGTACACACCGAGCGAGATCGAGACGGCTGGTTCATGATCGCCTTCCTGTTCCGGTTTCCCGGTCGGTCAGTGATCACTACGCCAGACAGTTCCGGACGGTTCGCGATTTCTCCCCAATGGTCCAGAATTCGTTCCGGACCAGGTCAGGTCAGGTCAGGATCGGAAGGCGAGGTTGAAGCAGCGCTCGTACAGCGACCCGAGGGCGTACGTTGCATAGTCGACGCCGTCTGCCGCATAGAGCGTGCGGCACGACTCGCTCCAGTCCAATGCCTCCGGCGATGACATGCGGTGGACCACCTGCATCACGCCGCCCGCGTACACGCGGTACTCGGCCCACGTCCCCGGGAAATCCTTCGTGCAGCCAATTTCGATCGTTGGAACGCGCGACGCGCTCATTGCGCGCACTCGATGGCGATGTGTGTGACCGGCCGTGTACGCGATGAGGTCGGTGCGCCGGACGGCGAGTTCGTCGAGCAGGTCGCTGCAATCAGGGTGGAGACCAAAGTACGTGTCGCTGCGTCGACCACCCTGCTGGCCGACCCATTGTTGATGATGGCCCATCGCGATCACCGGCTGGTCGCTCGCCGCACACACCGCGTCGAGCCAATCGATCTGCTCGGGGTCGAGTCGCCCCGAGGTCTCGCCCGGGATGGCCGTGTCGAGCAACGCGACGGTCAACCCGTCGACCTCGATCACCGAGTCGCCCGCGTAGTGGTCCTGATGGTGGTAACTGTCGTGATTACCACGCACAACGTGCAACCGATCGCCGAACGGCTCGCGGTAGCACGCTTCGAATGCCGCCCATTCTTCCGGACGGCCATCGACGGACAGGTCACCCTTCACGATGACCACGGCGGGATCGATGGCGAGCATCTCGGCCGCTGCCGTGCGGTTCATCACCTCGGGATACGGCTCGGCGCCATCGGGGACTCGCTGCACCGGCCCCGCCGAGTTCTCATCGAGGCGCCCGGCTTCCAGTTCGCCGAAGTGCACGTCGTTGACCGTGGCGATCCGCGCCAGCAACTCGCCCGGCGGGCGTGTCAGCGTGCGGACCACAGTGTCGCCTCTCCACGCAGCGCCTTGCATTAGAAGCGATTGCGGATACATTTGATAACCGCATGGCTATGCTATCTTCCACCCTGGATGAGCAATCCGGCAAATTGGAAGCCTCTACACAATTAGCTGAGAGCAAAATACAAGAAGCCCGTATCAGCATTGACGGCGCAGCAGAAAAGATAAATGCCGCCTCTGATGTCGTGCGAGGCAACACAATTCAAGCCGCCTCTACCCTCACCAAAAGCCACAGCGAAATCGAAAGCCTCGCCGAGATGATACGCGCGCGCGCTCTGCTGAACTTGATGAAGTTTACCGTAAACACGCGCAGGACTTGACTGGAATGATTGGAGAATTGCGCGACGAGCAGCAAGACATGGCAATCTCACTTGAAGAACGCCTTGTGAAAATGCGGGACATGTCACTCTCTGCCAAGGTTAGCGCTGAAAGCCT
>CAXMZV010000035.1:0-14692 GCA_964199985.1 Candidatus Ilumatobacter isfjordensis
CCTCGCAGCCGGGTCGATCAGCCATTCCGGCTCCCACCACTCCTTCGACATGAAGAAGGACATGGGCGGCCTGCGCAAGTTCATGCCGATCACCTTCGGCGCCTGGTGTGTGTCGACGCTCGCTCTCACCGGTGTGATTCCGTTCGCCGGTTTCTGGTCGAAGGACGAGATCATCGACAACGTCGGCGCCAACGGGTACACCTTCCTGTTCTGGACCGGGCTTGTCGGCGCGTCGTTGACTGCGATGTACATGACCCGCGCCACCTACCTCACCTTCTTCGGTGAGCCGCGTGGTGCTGCTGCTGGTGAGTACCACGACGATGCTGGTCACAACGAGTACGCATTGGAGTTCCACGAGACGGCGATCCGCTCCGCCGACTTGGTGGCTGCCCTGCCGAAGTCCTTGAGCGCTGCAGCGAACGTGCCGGGCGACGACATCGAGCACGACGCCGAAGGCGATCCGGCCTACGGCGGCCATCACGCGGATGAACACGACGATCACGGCCCCCACGAGTCGGGCAAGCTCATCCTGGTCCCGATCGTCATCCTGGCGTTCCTCGCGCTCACGGCGGGCTTCGTCAACCCGACGCCGCTGGCCGGGGACGCGCTGGGCCTCAACCTCGGCGAAGGCGTCGAACTGCTCAAGAAGTACGTCGAACCCCGCCATGAGCCGGTCGCCCTCGGTGAGACCGCCGGGCACGCTGGCGAGAGCGTGCAATTGCTCGAGGTCACGCCGTTGCCGGCGGCTGAAGAAGGCGAAGGCGGTACGGACGCCTATGCCACGGGCTGCGGTCGAACCGTCCCCGAACCGGGCACGGTCTGTTACTTCCCGAAAGTCAAGCACGCCGTCCCTGAACTCGGCAAGATCTTGCTGTCGCTTGGCTTCGTGGCGCTTGGCTACGCAGCAGCGATCAGTTTCTGCATCGCGTTCTACAAGAACAAGAACCCGAGGCTCGTTGGTCTGACCGAGCGCTCGCGGATCGCTCGCGGCGGTTTCCTGTTCCTGAAGAACAAGTACTACCTCGATCTGCTGTACGAGCGTGTCTTCGTTCGGGCCATAGCGCATCCGATCGCTCAAGGGGTGTACTGGTTCAACCAGAACGTCATCGACGGTGCCGTCAACGGCGTCGGCACCGGCGGCAAGAAGACCGGCGATTGGGTGTACAAGAACATCGACCAGAAGGTCGTCGACGGCGCGGTCAACGCCTCGGGCACGGTCGCTTCGGAAACCGGTCACGGTCTGCAACCGACACAGTCCGGCAAGGTCAACCAGTACGGCGCGCTGCTCTTCGGTGCTGCAGCTGTTGGCGCCATCGTCCTCGTCATCCTCAACGTGAGCTGAAAGAACAACTGATCAATGGATTTTGACAACAACTTCATCCTCACGCTGGGCACCTTCCTGCCGCTCGTCGGCGTGCTCGTCATGATGTTCTGGCCCAAGGACGACGAGGCCGGTGTCAAGAGCATCGGCATCATCACCGCTGGCGCAACGCTGATTGTCGGCATCGTCACCCTGGTGCTGTTCGACTACAGCCATCCAGATGGTGGGGGCACGCTGCAGTTCGCTGTCGACGCTGAGTGGATTCCGGTCATCAAGTCGGGCTACACCATCGGTCTCGACGGCATCAGCCTGCCGCTGTACTTCCTGTCGATGTGCGTCACGTTCCTCGTCATGATCTACACGTGGGACAACATGCCCGACGCGGGCAATCCCAAGGCGTTCTACATCCTGATGCTCGTGCTGCAGACCGGTATGGCCGGCACGTTCATCGCCCAGGACCTGATCCTGTTCTTCGTCTTCTTCGAAGTCGTGCTCCTGCCCATGTACTTCATGATCGGCGTCTGGGGCGGCGAGCAACGCCAGTACGCCTCGCTCAAGTTCTTCCTCTACACGATGTTCGGCTCGGCGTTCATGCTCGTTGCCTTCCTCGCACTCTTCTTCCAGGCCGGCGGCGAGAGCTTCAGCTTCATGTACCTGATCGACTACGCCTCCTCGGCGACGCCGATCGATCGCGACGTCCAGATCTGGATCTTCGCCGGCATGTTCCTCGGCTTTGCGGTCAAAGTGCCGATGTTCCCGTTCCACACCTGGCTGCCCGACGCACACACGCAGGCACCCACGCAGGGCTCGGTCATCCTGGCCGCCATCCTGCTGAAGCTCGGCACATACGGTTTCGTTCGCATCGCCATCCCGATGCTGCCCGAAGGCGCCGTTGCGTGGGCGCCGGCCATCGGCATCCTCGCCGTCATCGGCATCATCTACGGCTCACTCGGCTGTCTCGCCCAAACCGACATGAAGCGCCTCATTGCGTTCTCGTCGGTCGCCCACATGGGCTTCGTCATGCTCGGCATCTCCACGCTCACGACGTTGGGCATCAATGCTGCACTGTTCGGCATGGTCGCTCACGGCTTGATCACCGGGATGCTCTTCTTCGTCGCTGGTTCTGTGAAGCACCGCTTCCACACTCTGGAGATCAGCCGTCTCGGCGGCATGCTCATCCAGATGCCGAAGATGGGCTGGATCCTCGGCTTCGCCTCGATGGCTTCGCTCGGTCTGCCCGGCCTCGCCGGCTTCTGGGGTGAGTTCCCGGCGATCCTCTCGGCCTACAGCCCGAACTTCGGGCTCAGCGAGCCGCTGTTCCGCACGCTCATGGTCATCGCGGCCATCGGCACCGTCCTGGCTGCTGCCTACCTCCTGTGGCTCTACCAGCGCACCGCATTCGGTGAGCCGAGCGCAGAGTTCAAGGGACACTCGACGGCTGAGATGAAAGCTGGCCATGGTGCAGACGCCCACGGTCAGGGTCTGGCGCACAGCCTCAGCTCGGCGGCCAACGCTGACGCAGACGCTCACGAGAACGAAGAGATCAAGGACGTGCAGCTCACCGAGTGGATTGCCTGGACGCCGTTCCTCGCGGCCATCCTGGTGTTCGGTGTGTACCCGCAGCTGATGTTCAAAGTGATTGACCCGGCCGTGCAGGCGATGGTGGAAACCCTCGGGAAGTCGCTGGGCTAATGCTCGCTGCTCTGTTCGCCCAAGCGACCGATTGGGTCGCGCCAACGATCGATTGGCATGCCATCGCGCCCGAACTCGTGCTCGTGGTCGGCATCAACATCGTCCTGCTCATCGACCTCAACATTGCCGAGTCGAAGAAATGGATGCTGGCCACGCTCACCGGCTTCGTGATGTTGGGCGCGCTCATCCCCGTCGTCACGCTGTTTGTCATCGGCGACGACTCGCGATCGATGTTCGGCGGCCGTTACGTCATTGACGAGTACGCGCTCATCATGAAGGCGTTCTTCCTGCTGGTGGCCTACGTGGTGATCTTGATGAGTCAGACCGAACTCGAAGAGGGCGGCTACTACCAGGGTGAGTTCTATGTCCTGATGCTGTGCTCCGTGCTCGGCATGGTGATGATGACCTCGTCTCGCGACCTCATCAGCATCTTCGTCGCACTCGAACTGCTCTCGATCCCGGCCTACATGATGGCGGCCTGGAACAAACGCAGCTCGAAGTCGAACGAGGCGGGCATGAAGTACTACCTGCTTGGCGTGTTCGCCTCGGCCGTCATGCTCTACGGCATGAGCCTGCTGTTCGGTGCGACCAACTCGACGTTGCTCACCGACATCGGCGCAGCGCTGACCGACGGTGATTTGAACGGCCTCGAAGTTGTCGGCATCGTCTTCATCATCTGTGGCTTCGCGTTCAAGATCTCTGCTGTTCCGTTCCACAGCTGGGCGCCAGACACGTACGAAGGTGCACCCACGCCGGTCACGGCCTTCCTGTCAGTCGCATCGAAGGCGGCGGGTTTCGTTGCGTTGGTGACGATCATCTACCTCGCCTTTCCGAACGCATCCGACGTGTACCAGCCGTTCATCTGGGTCCTTTCGGTGTTGACGATGACCATTGGCAATGTGCTTGCACTGCGCCAGACCAACATCGTTCGCATGCTGGCCTACTCCTCGGTCAGCCAGGGCGGATTCATCCTGATGCCGCTGGCGTTCGCCGGTGAGGCCAACGCTGCCGGCTCGGCACTCAACGCCGTGGTCGTCTACCTGCTCGTGTACGGCTTCATGAACCTCGGTGCGTTCGCCATCGTGATCGCTGTGAGTCGCAAGACGCACAGCGGTGAAATCTCGAGCTTCGGCGGGCTGTTCAGCTATGCCCCTGGGCTTGCAGTCTTGACCACGATCTTCTTCGCTTCGCTCGCCGGCATCCCGCCGCTCGGTGGCTGGTTCGCCAAGTTCAACGCTTTCAAGGCCGTTCTCGACGCACAGACCAACGCGGCGTACGTGCTGGCTTCGATCGCCGCAGTCAACACGGTCATCTCGGCGGCGTACTACATGAAGGTGCTGCGAGTCGTCTGGATGGACGACGCGCCCGACGGCGACACGACGCCGATCGTGACGCCCAGCCCGATCATGGCTGCGCTGGCGCTCACCGTCATCGGCACCATCGCCGTCGGTGTATACCCCCGCCTCGTCGCCGGCTTCGGCGAGCTGCAAGATCTCACGGGCGCCGTCCTCCCCTGAGTGGCGCCAGCTCGGCCGATCTCTGCGTTGCGACAACTCCTCGGTGCCCGGAGGCACCTTCGTCGTCTTGCGCCTTGACCTCGGCCGACGGTGATCGCCGCTCAGAACTCTGAATTGGCTGCTCGTGACCACCCGACGCGACCTGGTTAGGTTCTTGTCGTCCTACCCCGTGGTGGCTGGTGGTGCGGCGACGGCTGCAGCGACGGCTGCGCTGAGGGCTGCTTGGGTGTTCGGCCCGGCCACGCCGTCGACGACCAAGCCCTGTGACTCTTGGAACCGGCGGACACCGGATGCGGTGCCCGGGCCGTACTTCGAGTCGGCGGCCGTCGACGGCAGGATGCCCAGCGCAATCAAGTCTTGCTGCACCTTGAGTGACCGTGGTCCCTCGACCCCGACGGTGAGCGCTCCCTCGGCGGGCTCGGGAGCGTAGACGAGCTCCGTCGTAGTCGGCGCCACTGTGGTGGTCGCGGCTGGCACGGTTGTCGCCGGAAGAGTCGTGGTGGCTGCAACGGTTGTGGTCGGCGCGACCGTCGTGGTGGTCGCGACGGTCGTCGTCGTTCGCGCCACCGTGGTCGGCGGCCTGGTGGTCGGAGCGGGCGCAATCGTGCTGATCGGCGGTCGAGAATCGCCGCCTGGTGGGGCGCCAGGTACCACCACGCTGTCGGACGGTTCGCCACCGCACGCAGCAAGTGTCAGCAACATGATGACCCCGGTCGCCCTCGCTCGCATCCCACCAGCTTGCCTCATCCGAGGGCGCCATGTCTCGCGCGTCCGTGCCCGAAGGCGTCGAGCCATCACCAAGGAAGCACCCAACTGCCAACGCAGGTGACTGACGAAAGCCTCTTCCAGTCTGCGTCACCAACGTTCACCATCTCAGGCCATGGACAACGCCACACCATCACCAGCATCGACACCGGCCCCGGCACGGCCGGCCTGGCTGTTCCCCGGTGTGGGCATCGCTGCGCTCGTCGTCGTCGTTGGGCTCTTCTTCGCGAATCGCGGCGGCTCATCCGATGAGGCAACTGACACGACGGTCGAGTCTGCCGTGACGACCACGTCAGCAACGACCACGTCAGCTACGACGGCGCTGCCAACCACGACCGCAGTGGCACCAGCTTCCACGCCAGTTCCCGGTACCCCGGCGACGTTCAGTGCCGAGTCCCCATATTTTGGGGCGTTCACGCTCGACTTGGCGACGGAAGAGAACGGACTGACGCTCTACGACGGGATCGTCGGCGACGGCCCGACGCTGCGATGCGTCGTCGCACTCGCACCCGGCATCACGACCTGGAACGAGTGGTGCGGCGAGCCTGGCGCGCCAACACGCTTCCTCACGACCGACGGCAGCAACGTGTGGCTGGTCGAAATTGGCGCTGACACGGGTTCCGTCTCGGCTTCTGTCCCGCCCGATCAGGGGACACTGACCGCGAACGGATGCACGACACCCGTCCTCGGGTTGGTCACCGCTGCCTTGCGCGGGCCGGCGGTGATGACCAGCGCGATCTGCGTGCCGGGCGAGGCATTCGTCGGCAATAGTGCCGTGTTCCTCCAGCCGGGCCCGGCTGATGGCGGCGGAATCCTCGTTCAGCAAGCTGCCGACGGAACGTGGACATCGAACGGCGGTGGCACCTCGTATCCGTGCGAGGATGCGCTCCCTGACGGACTCGATCGGTGCGCACTTTACGGCCTCGCCGCTGGTGAGGACCTGTTCCAGGCAGTCCTGCCGATCCCCCCGATCGGAGGCAGCTCTGCCACCAGCGACATCATCGGCATGCGAGACGCGACCGCCGATGTCCGAGCCGCGGCCGGTGCGGCCACGACAGCAGCGGATATCGGCAACGCTGTTGCAGTCGCCTTCCGTGACGGCACCGAGGATCCGGCCCCGACCGTTCAGACGTTCAGTGACTTCGCCTTCATCGGTGTCGAACTCGCAGTCATCGAGGTCCCCGCGTTCGACGACTCGATTCTGAAGACGACCTACGCTGTGTGGGTCCGAGTGCCCGCAGCCGGTCAGCCCGTCGCCCATGCCTACGCGTTCGAAACATGCGCCCGCGGACTGGCCGGGCCCGATCTGTGCATTTGATCGTTGCTTGGCGACCAGCCACGTCGGAGACCGCAGATCGCCTGTGATCGCGATCCGATGTCCCGTCTCTTCTGATCCCGTGGCGGACCGTTTCATCAAAATTGTTGCGCAGGCGAGGTAGGCGTATCGCGACTTGGGAGAATGGGCTCGTGAGTGGGATGGAGGCGCAGCCGGTGCCGTTCGACGAGTTCATGCGCGATGCGCTGTACGGCGAGCACGGGTTCTATACCCGTCCCGACGGCGGGCACGCCGGTCGCCGCGGTGATTTCCTGACGTCGCCTGAAGTTGGACCGCTCTTCGGTGCGGTGATCGCGAACTATCTGGATGCCGAGTGGGCCCGCATCGGACGACCGGAGAAGTTCACCGTGGTCGACGCTGGCGCCGGGCCCGGCACGCTGGCTCGATCGATCATCGCCGCAGGACCACAGTGCGCAGATGCGCTCGACTACGTCGCCGTCGAAGTGTCTGCGCCGCAACGTGAGCGTCACCCTGACGGCGTGACGTCGCAGACGACGATGCCGACCGGTCTGTTCGACGGTGTGATCATCGCCAACGAGTTGCTCGACAATCTTCCGTTCCGACTCGCCGTGTTCGACAGCGGCTGGCGCGAGGCCTACGTGGCGCTCGACAAGGCCGGCAAGCCGAGTGAGATGCTCTCTGGACCCTTCGTACCACCGCCTGCACAGCTGCTGTCAACGGCCGCCCTTGGCGCCCGCGTCCCGCTCGTGGAGCAGGCGGCGACATTCGTCGAAGATGCTCGTCAACTGCTGCGCTCGGGGTCGCTTCTTGTCGTCGACTACGGCGTCCCGCTCACGGCCGAGTTGGCTCTGCGTCCATGGCGTGAGTGGCTGCGGACGTACCGCGGGAACGAACGTGGTGACCACTATCTGGTCGCGCCCGGCTCGCAGGACATCACGACCGACATCCCCTTCGATCAGCTGCCGGAGGCAGATGCCATCCGAACCCAAGCACAATTCCTCCAGCGTTGGGGAATCGACGAGTTGGTTGCTGAAGGAAAGCGCGTCTGGGAAGCGCAGGCGGCACGGCCGGGCCTCGAGGCCATGAAGATGCGGAGTCGGATCAGCGAGGCCGAGGCACTGCTCGACCCGAGTGGACTTGGGAACTTTCTCGTTGCCGAGTGGCGAGCCTGAGTCCGACCTCTGAGGAGGCCGTTGCTCTGATCTACGATCGCACTATGAGCGACGACCAGCACGACACCATCGACGCACTTGCCTCCGAGAACCGAACCTTCCCGCCGTCGGAGAGCTTCAAGCGTGATGCGCTTGTCGTCGACACGTCGCTGTACGACGAAGCGAACGAGGACGACGAAGCGTTCTGGGCACGTCAGGCAGGCGAGCTCGTCGAGTGGTTCGAGCCGTGGGACGCCGTGCTCGACTGGCAGCTTCCGTACGCCAAGTGGTTCGAGGGCGGCACGCTCAACGTGGCGCACAACTGCCTCGATCGTCACGTCAATGCCGGCAATGGCGGCAAGGTCGCCATCCACTGGGAAGGCGAGCCAGGTGACACGCGCAAGATCACGTATCAGGACCTGCTCGACGAGGTGTCGCAGTTCTCCAACGTCCTCAAGGGCCTGGGCGTGCAAAAGGGCGACCGGATCAACATCTACCTGCCGATGATTCCCGAGGCCGCGGTTGCCATGCTCGCGTGTGCTCGGATCGGTGCGGCGCACAGTGTGGTGTTCGGTGGGTTCTCGAGTCAGTCACTCAGCGATCGCATCAACGACGCCGAAGCGAAGGTGTTGATCACCGCGGACGGTGGCTATCGGCGCGGCGAGGTGTTCCCGCTCAAGCCCGCTGCTGACGAGGCATGTGAATCGGCCCCCACGATCGAGCACATGGTCGTCGTGAAGCGCGGTGGCAACGACGTCACGATGCAGGAGGGGCGCGATTACTGGTACCACGAGTTGCTGGACGGAGCATCCACCGACTGCCCGGCCGAGCCCATGGAAGCCGAGCACCTGCTCTTCCTGCTCTACACCTCGGGCACGACGGGCAAGCCCAAGGGCATCATGCACACCACGGGCGGTTACCTCACCCAGGCGACCTACACGCACAAGTACGTCTTCGACCTCAAGCCCGAAACCGACGTGTTCTGGTGCACCGCCGACGTCGGCTGGATCACCGGGCACAGTTACATCGTGTACGGGCCCCTGAGCAATGGCTGTACTCAGGTGATGTACGAAGGTGTTCCGAATCATCCGGGCAACGACCGCTTCTGGGAGATCGTCGAGAAGTACGGCGTTACCATTTTCTACACCGCCCCGACGGCGATCCGCACCTTCATGAAGTGGGGCGCGCACGAACCCGACAAACATGACCTGTCGTCGCTGCGCTTGCTCGGCACGGTCGGTGAGCCAATCAACCCCGAAGCCTGGATGTGGTACCACGACACCATCGGCAAGGGCAACTGTCCGATTGTCGACACGTGGTGGCAGACCGAGACGGGCGGCATCATGATCAGTCCGCTGCCCGGTGCGACGACCACCAAGCCGGGTTCAGCAACGTTTCCGCTGCCGGGCGTGTCCGCCGAGTTGGTCGACGATGAGGCCAAGATCGTGTCGAACGGCGGCGGGTATCTCACCCTCACTCGACCCTGGCCGGGCATGCTGCGCGGCATCTGGGGCGACCCCGATCGCTATCAGGAGACGTATTGGTCGCGGTTCGAGGGGCGGTACTTCGCTGGCGATGGCGCCAAGCTCGACGATGACGGCTACTTGTGGCTGCTCGGCCGAGTCGACGACGTCATGAACGTGTCGGGGCACCGGATCTCCACGACCGAGGTCGAATCGGCGCTGGTGTCTCACCCCGCGGTCGCGGAGGCAGCCGTGGTTGGTGCCACCGATTCGACGACCGGTCAGGCAGTGATTGCCTACGTGATCCTGCGCGGCGGAGAGGACGTCGGCGAACAGGACCTCCGCAACCATGTAGCTGCCGAGATCGGCGCGATTGCGAAGCCGAAGCAGATCTACATCACGCCCGACCTCCCCAAGACGCGTTCGGGCAAGATCATGCGCCGCTTGCTGCGTGACGTGGCCGAAGGACGCAACATCGGTGACACGACCACGCTGGCCGACTCCTCCATCGTCCACGAACTCCAAGCGAAGGCAGCTGAGTCGACCAACGACTGACACACCTGTCCCGTTCTTCCCCGACCAAGACAGGACAGGGGATCGTCAGGGAAGTCTCAAGGTGCTGGCGGATCGTGCCGATGACCTGGCATGAGCCCACAGCCGGATCAGGACACCGATCGTTCTGTGCTGTCATGGGAGTCCGTTCTGGACGCCACCGACACCGAGACGAAACCCGAGACTCAGACTGGCATCGCCCCGGCTGCCGCGCAGGCACAGGCACCAGCGCCGCCGCCGGCAGCGCCAATTCCGTCGCCGGCATTGGGTGACATCAACTTGACCATTGCGCCCCTGTCGCTCGACCCGTTGTCGCTCGACCCTCTGCCGCCGATCGGCGACAACTCGGGCACCCGCGCACCGGCAGCCCTCAACAACGCGAATGTGCTCGGTGACCTGCACCTCGAACTCCCGCCGCTCGACCTCGATGACACCGCCGTGCCCGCACCGCCGAGCCCGGCACCGGATCCAGTCGCCGCTGTGGCCGCTGTGGCCGCTGTGGCACGTGTTGACGCTGTTGTCGATGACGTCATTGAGTTGACGATCGCACCGCTGGACATCCCCGACCTGACACCGAGTGGCCAGGTTCCGTCGGTGGCGCCTGAAGTTCCAATGCCGACCGCCTCGCTCGCTGAGTCCGACGTTGCCGACGAAACCAGCCGTCGGCCGGCTGCCGTGGCAGGTCTGCCCAACGATGTCGTGTCGCACGATCATTCGCCGACCACCGTCATCGCCGCGCAGGCCGCGGCGCCTGCTGCGGTTGTCGACGCAGCTCCGAGCAACGCAGCTTCCAGCAACGCGGCGCAGGTATCGGCCCCGCAGTTGCCGGGCTCCCAGCCCGACCAGTCCGCAGCCCCTTCGGTTGGGGCCGCGCACCTGTCCTCGCAGCCATCGACGAAGGCCGACTCAGTCAGCCGCGGGGATCGCAAGCATCAGAACAAGTTGAAGAAGCACCAGCAGAAGGCTGCGCTCAAGAAGGCCAAGGCTGCGACGGCCCGTTCGGGTGCTGGTGGCCTTGCACTGTTCTTCACGTTGCTCGTCCTCGTCGGACTCATTGCTGGCGCGATCATCTTCGGACGGCCCTACCTGTTCCCCGACGAGTGGGATGACGCCGCTCGCCCGTACGGCGAGGCAGTCGAGACTGCCCGCGGTGCCGAATTTGCCGAGCCGGTCACGGTGCAGCGCCGCGCCGCCGATGTGTTTGCCACCTCGATGACCACGCAGCTCGTTGGACCATGGGAGTCAGAACTTCCCACTTGGCGATCGTTCGGCCTGATCAACGGGACGGTCGACGCTCCGCTGCTCCGCGAGCTCGTCGAAGACTGGACCGCTGCCTACTACTCGCCGGCCACCGGAGAAGTGATCGCCAACGACGCGGCTGGACCAGAGCTCCTCGACGCTGCGATCACCGAGGCAATGACCGCAGCGGCTCTCGATCAGGAAACCGGTTGGTCGTCGTCGATCGACGATGCACTGCTCGATTCTCCTGCCCTGACGCGAGCGGTCGTGACCGCCTCGAGCCGAGCCGCCGCCGCCGCAACGAGCTTCGGCGCCGCCGACATGATCCGCGATATCGCGGTCTCGACGTTCTTGCCGCCGGTCATCGAGTATCGGGCCAATGCCCCTCTCGCGTTCGCCGAGTTCTCCACGAATGACCCGACGCAGAGGTCGGCGGACTTCGAGGCGATGCGTGTCGCGTCGCAATTGCAGTTGTCGAGCGAACCAGAACTCGTCGCTGGTGACACGTTCACCTCGTCACAAAGGCTGACGGACCGGACGTATTGGTATCTGGTCTTTGCCAGCTACACCGACGCGGCATCTGCCTACGCGGCCAGCAACGATCTCGTTCAGGCATCGCTGGCAACAGCGGACAGTGCTGGCAGGCACTGCACGTATGCCACCTTCAGCGGCACCGACGTCGACGGCACGACCCGAGTCTCCGGCGTGCTGCAGCAGTGGGTCAACAACGTGCCCGCCGGAATGACCGCCAGCCTCAGCACCCTGGCGACCGGCACGATGCAGCTCCGTACTTGCGACCCGGGCGTCGCCTTCCAGACCCTTGCTCGGTTCGGCATCGGTCGCGAGATTGCACGCCTTCGGTCGGTTGAGCTCGCAGCGGTTGCAGCGATTCCGGTCGTCGAGGGTGCCAACGCTGATCGTGCAGCCGCGATTGAGGCGGTTCGCAACTCCCAACTCGGACTCCCGCTGACGGCAGTCACGTTCGAAGCCACGTTGCCGGATTCGGCGGAGCAGGCCAGGGCGCTCGTTGCAGCTGCGGCCGGCATTCCCGCTGACCAGGCGGAGTGATCGGTTGACGGTCCGAACGGTTCAGTCGCGGAAGTTGGTGAACTGCAGCGGAATGCCGATGTCTTCGGTCTTCAGCATCGCGATGACCTCCTGCAGGTGATCCCGCTTTTTGCTCTGGACGCGGATCGACTCGCCTTGGTTGGAGCTCGAGACGCCCTTGGGGCCCTTCTCCTTGATGGCCTTGTTGATCATCTTGGCCTTGTCGGAGCTGATGCCCGAGGAGATCGTCATGACCTGGCGCACCGTGCCACCTGACGCCTCTTGCACGTCGGCGTAGTCGACGCCCTTCAGTGAGACGCCACGCTTGACGAGCTTCTCTTCGAGGACGATCCGCAGGGCATTGAGTCGATCTTCGCTGACGGTCGCCATCGTGATGACGGTGTCGTTCTGCTCGATGCTGGAGTTGGTGTTCTTGAAGTCATACCGCTGAGAGATCTCGCGCTGCGCCTGATCGACGGCATTCTTGACTTCCTGGTCGTCAACTTCGGATATGACATCAAAACTTCCCATACCCAGACAATACCGGGTGTTCGTTTTCGGCCCCGATGGGTACGCTGTCGGCCGCATCAACATGGGTCGGTGCCCGAGTGGCCAAAGGGAGCAGGCTGTAAACCTGCCGGCGTATGCCTTCGAAGGTTCAAATCCTTCTCGGCCCACCATTTTCGAGAGTCCGTCAGCTTCGGCTGGCGGACTCTTGACGTTTTCGAGCGACATGAACTCATCGGCGAATAACCGCCCATCGCTGGGCTGGTCTGCGCAACCGCTCGAGTTCTGCCGATGTGGAAACGACATGTCGACGGACCAGCACGGCCTTCGATCGTCAAGGCGTCAGCGACTCACGGGCGAAGGTGGCCCAACCGTCGAGGTCACATCGCGCCAGTTCGTCCGAACTGCCACCCTCACCGCCCTGGACGGCCTCGACCAGTTCATCAGCGGCCGGCTGGAGCCCGAGCCGTTCGAGCCCCGACCGGTGGTCGCAGCGGCCCGCTTGGCTGATCTCGGTAGCGTGCTGCAATGGCTGCAGAACTCAAGTCGCTGATTCTCTGTGACTTCGCGCAGATTCGTGAGGGGTTGCTGTTTGTGCAGTCCGGCGGACTGACGCGGCTGGTCGCACCAACGTTCCCCGCCAAGTTCGCGTGCCACGTCGCAACCCTCGTGTGGCTGCCGCCCCATGAGGCAGGCACCGCCCATGAGATGGTGATGAAGGTCAAGTCGGCCGAGACGGCGACGCTCACGGCAACGGTCAAGGTGGCGCTGCATCAGTCGTCGCCCCCATCCGGCCTGCAACCGGGCGAAGGCCGTCAGGTCCCGATCGTTGTGCCCCTGGCTGCGGTCTCGTTCCCGACGCCTGGAGAGTATGACCTGCAAGTCGAAGTCGACGACCAGTTCGCCGGCGACATCAGCTTCCGCGTCGCACAACGCACCGCCTGAATCCGGCCGAGCGCCTGCCGCTTGGGGTGTGTGTCACGAACAATGACGTCGGGTGACGCGTTTGACGTCGAGCGCTGACGGCGCGTCAGAGCATGAGTTGCATGACGGCGGTGCTGAGCCATCGGTTGAACTTGCGACCGACTTCCGTTTCGACACCGACCAGCACGAACCCGCAGGCCTGGTGCAACGCCCGCGACGCCTCTGAGCTGGCCTCGATGCGAGCGATCATCGAGTGGAACCCGCTGTCACGGGCCACCTCGATCAAGTGCTCCATCAATGTCCGGCCGATTCCGAGGCCGCCGTGCTCGCGCGAGACGTAGACCGAGTTCTCGACTGTGGTCCGGTACGCAGCGCGCTCCTTGTAGGGCGACAGCGACGCGAATCCGACGACAGCGGGGTCGCCATCGCGATTCGGAATCGTTGCCACCACCGCAGCAAACGCTCCAGACCGCTCCGCCAGCCATGCGCGCTGGCCATCGAGCGTTCGCGGCACGATGTCGAACGTGCTCGTGTGGTTCGCGACTTCGTAGTTGTAGATCTCGAGGATCGGTGCAGCGTCGGCCACGGTAGCCAGTCGGATCGTCGCCGTGGGTCGTTGACCGGTCGATTCGCCGGCTGATCGAGGGGTACCCATCGCTGTCGAACGTAGTTCCTGGAGGGTCGCAAACGGCGGAAACTTCGCGCGCGAACGCAGGGTGGTCTTGCAACCGCCGCCGATACACTCGTGCGTCGGTTGCGGCCCAGGCCGCCCCCGAAGGGTGCCCGGAAACCTGAAAATTCTGGGTCTCACCGAGACGCCCTCTTAGCTCAGTCGGTAGAGCACAGCCATGGTAAGGCTGGTGTCGTGGGTTCGATTCCCACAGAGGGCTCGACCAAGTGGTCGGGGTAACCCGTTCGCGTGCCAAGCAACACCACCCGGAACATTGGGACCATATGGCGGCGTAGCTCAGTTGGTCAGAGCATCCGGCTCATAATCGGAAGGTCGTCGGTTCAAGTCCGACCGCCGCTACCAAACACATCAATCCACGAATAACACCCTCAGGAGTAGAGGAAGCACATGAGCAAAGAGAAGTTCGAGCGGAATAAGCCGCACGTGAACATTGGCACCATGGGTCATATTGACCATGGCAAGACCACCCTGACGGCGGCGATCTCCAAGACCCTGTCGGAGCGTGGGTTGGCCGACTTCACTGACT
>CAXMZV010000036.1:0-14568 GCA_964199985.1 Candidatus Ilumatobacter isfjordensis
GAACATGGCAATCGAGATCGGCAGCATCTTGATGCCGGTCTCCAAGGCGTCGAAGCCGAGCACGATCTGCAGGTAGAGCGGCAGGATGAAGAAGACGCCGAGCAAGATGAGGTTCTGGCTCAGGAAGCAGCCGAGCCCCGAACGCAGCGGCGGAACAGACAGCAGTTCGAGGCGGACCAACGGGTCGAGTCCACGCGCTGTGCGATGGTGTTGCCATCGCACGAAGATCGCCAGCACAACACCACCGGCCAGCACTACGAACGGTGTGAGCGCGAAACCGAACGGCTCGATCGGGGACTCCTTGGGGCTCAACCAACCCCACGTGCTCGCTTTCAGCATCCCGAACACGATCAGCCCGAGCCCGATTGCCGAGAGTACCGAACCCACCACGTCGAGGTTGGGCCGACGTCCGGTGAGCTTGGCGTCTCCGATGAAGCGTGCGGTGAACACGATGAGCAGCGCGATGATGACCTCACCGACGAACACCCATCGCCAAGAGAGCTCGGTGGTGAAGAAGCCGCCGATGATCGGGCCGGCGGCGATGCCGACGCCGGCAACCCCACCGATGACACCGAAGGCAGTGATTCGATCGCGGCCGCCATAGTTCGCGGCGAGCAACGCCACGAGCGCCGGGAGGACGAGCGCCGCGCCAATGCCTTCGAGCAGGGACCAGCCGGCGATCAGCGAGGGAACACTCCAGGACGCCGCCGTGAGCGCGGAACCTGCGCCGTAGATGACGAGCCCGATAACGAACGCCCGGCGTCGGCCGATGATGTCGCCCACCTTGCCACCCGTGATCATCAGCGCCGCCATGACCAAGGCGTACAAGGTGATGACGCCTTGAATCGTCGTGACTGTCGTATCGAAGTCCTCGACCAGCTGACTGATCGCCACGTTCATCACTGCCTGGTCGAGCACCATCAGGAACTGCGCCATGGAGAGGACGACGAGGGGAATCCATTTCTTCATGAGGTCACGGACGCTAGTCGGGAGCCGTTCGACCGGAATGCCTCTTGCACCGGTGGCTACGGTCACGATTGTTGCACTCAAGCTGGTGAATGGAGAGCCGTCATGCCCGACCTCAACGATGTCAGAAGGTTCCTCGCCGACGAGACCGGCCTGGCCACCATCAGCACCGCTCAGGCCGACGGCCGGGTGCTTTCCAGCATCGCCAACTGTGGCGTGATCGATCACCCTGTGACGGGCGAGCCGTGCGTGGCGCTGATCTCGACGGGTAAGGCGGCTCGACTCGCACACGTGCGACGCGGTGCTCACGTCACCATTGCCATTCGTCGGGGCTGGACGTGGGTCTCGGTGACAGGAGCAGCCGACCTGGTCGGGCCCACCGATCCCGTCGATGGCATCGATGCCGAAGGGCTCCGGCTGCTACTCCGTGAAGTCTTCGCAGCTGCTGGCGGTACGCACGACGATCTCGACGAGTACGACCGCTCCATGGTCAAGGACGGCAGAACTGCCGTGTTGGTCTCCCCTGACCGAATCCTCGGCAACGATCCGACGTGATCGTCGAAACGCTGCTGCCGCTGGGCAAGCTCGACCCGGGTTTACGCGAGCCGGAGATCCCGCTCGACATCCGTGAATTCGGTGCACTCGCCGCCGTCGCTGAGGAGGTTGGCGTCGGCGCCGTGCTTGTCGAGGAGACCAAGGACGATCCCTATCAGCTACTCGCACTGGGCGCGGCGACGACAAGTTCGGTCCAGCTCGGGACCTCTGTCGCGATGGCATTTCCTCGCAGTCCAACCGCAACCGCGATGTCGGCGTGGTCGCTCCAGAAGCTGTCGGGTGGGCGCTTCCTGCTCGGGCTCGGCACGCAGGTGCGTGCCCACATCACCCGCCGCTACGGCCTCGACTGGCATGCACCCGCGCCGTGGATGCGTGACTACGTCAACGCAATGCGTGCGGTTTGGAACACCTGGCAGACGGGCGAACCATTGCAGTTCGAGAGTGAGCACTATCGGCTCGATGTCATGGTCCCGTTGTTCGATCCCGGCCCGATCGACCACCCCGACATTCCCGTCTACATTGCCGCGATCGGTCCGAACATGTGCGCAGTGGCTGGCGAGATCGCCGATGGAGTGCGGCTGCATCCGGTCTGCACCACGAAGTTCATTGACGACGACGTGCTGCCGAACGTGATGCGCGGCGCCGCCCGCACTGGCCGCAGCCTCGACGATGTCGAGGTTTGCCTGAAGCCGCTGATCGGTACGGCGCCCGACTCGGCGCGACTCGAACACGTGGTCGAGACCGTCCGCGCCCGAGTCGCGTTCTATCTGTCCACGCCCTCGTACCGCCGCACGTTCGAGGTGCACGGGTGGGGCGACATCGCACGCGATGCGTCACAGCTGTCACGTGCCCAACGTTGGGACGATCTGCCCGGCCTCGTGCACGACGAGATGCTGCACACCGTCGCAACCATCGGCACCTACGACGAGATCGCGACCAAGTTGAACGACCGCTTCGCCGAACGACTCGATCGCATCGAGTTCTCAATTCCGGTCAACAACGCAGACGACGCAGACGCCTACCGGCAGATCCTGGGCCTGCTCAAGTAGCCGTCGAGCGCGGCCGACGGATTTCCTTCGCCGGGATGGGCTGGGTGAGTTCAATGGGCGACAGGGCCGAGGTCAGGAGACCACCGACGCTGGCCGTCCTGCGAGCACCGCCAGCGCGTTGTCGATGGCGTGTTCGAAGAGTCGACGACGACCGGCCGCTGTCGACGAAGCAATGTGCGGGGTGATGATCACATCTGGCCGATTCAGCAAGGGGTGACCGGCCGGGAGCGGCTCTGGTTCGGTCACGTCGAGTCCAGCACCGGCCACCTGCCCGACGTCGAGCGCAGTGAGGAGCGCATGCTGGTCGATCAGCGGACCGCGCGCGCAGTTGATGATGTACACGCCTCGTCGCATTGTCGCAATCGACGAGGCGTCGATCAGATGGCGTGTCGCTGGAGTCGACGGAGCGTGCAGCGAGACAACGTGCGCTGTTCGGAGCAACTCGTCGAGGTCGACCAATCTGACGCCGTCGATGAAGCTCGATGAGAGAGCCGGATCGTGCGCAACAACGTTCATTCCCAACGCCTGGGCGGCGACCGCAACGCGCGAACCGATGCGCCCAAGCCCGACGAGGCCGAGCGTTGCGCCGTCGAGTTCGAGCGACGTGGCAACCTTCGGCCCGCTCCGGCCCGCCGCTGCGCTCGCTGCGTGGATCAGCAGCTCTTTGGTCACGGCCAACAACAGCATCATGGCGTGTTCCGCAGTGGACACTGTGGGCGAATCGGGACCGTTGCAGACAACCACGCCGGCAGCGCTGGCAGCTGCGAGATCGACGTTGTCGTACCCGATCCCCATGCGTGAGATCACCCTGAGATCAGGGAACCGCGCAAATCGTTCGGCGTCCCATCGGTGACCGATGCCGATCACCGATGCAGCGACACCCGCCAACTCTGCGTCCGTCGAGCCGACGAGTCGCGCAGCGCCGTCGACATATGCGAGGTCGGCGTCGAGGATCGGCCGATCGATGTGCAAGACGGGAAGGTGGTCATCGGGCATGGCCTGATCATCTCGCAGTCGGTTCGCCGTCGGCGAACCGACGACCGACCGGGCCCGGCCCTGACCGCGTTCGCGACGATTTCAGCTTCTGCAGTCGAGCTCGATGTGGACAGGTGCGGCTCGGCGGAGCACTGCTCGCCGCAGGATCACGGCCCACGGAATCGACGTGCAAACGTCGTTTGACCACTCCCGACGGCACTGTCAAAATCACGCGAAGTGACCCCATGTCGGCCGCGAACATTCTCGGGCGCACGGGTCTTCCACGTACGTCAGCCCAGGTGACGGGCTGAACGGCACCGGGCCGGAGCTTCTCGACTCCGGGAGCGTCAAGTACGATTCGCTGATGGCTGCTTCGCAACTCGAACTGATGCCGGGCGAGCACATGGTGCTCTCCGGAAACCCGCACTGGTGGTATTTCTGGAAGCAGGTAGCTGCCGGGGTCGGGGTACTCGCGCTGCTTTTCCTGCTGTGGAGTGTCGACGCCGACTGGGTGTCAACAGCCATCGGGTGGATCGCCGTCGTCGCTTTCGTGGTCTGGGTGGTGAACACGATCTACGAGTTTGTGCAATGGCGCACGACTCGGTTCGCGGTGACTGACCAACGCGTGGCCTACCAGAGCGGCGTGATCCGTCGCAGCAGCGTCTCGATCCCGCTCAACCGGATCAACAACGTCAACTTCGATCAGTCGATGATCGCCCGCATGCTGAACAACGGGGTGGTGACCATCGAATCTGCCGGCGAGACCGGCGACTCGGTCTTCGAAAACATTCCGGAGCCCGAAAAGGTGCAGAGCGTGATCTTCGCCCAGATGGAAGCCGACGAGCAGGCCGACTCGCATCGCGATGCCGCCGCCATCCGCGACGCGTTCCAGGGTCAGCCCCTTGCCACGCCGACGACACACTCACGACTCGACGAGCTCACGAGTCTCCACCAGCGCGGCCTCGAGTCAGATGAGGAGTTCGAGGTCAAGCGCAAGCAAATCCTCGAAGAGCTCTGAACCGAACCGCCCGGCGTCAGCCGTGACGGTGATCGGCGACGTCCTTGCGGTGTTCGCGCCGAATCTGAGTCGCCAGCTTGTGCCCGGTCTGGTCAATGGCGGCGAAGGCAGCCCGATCGATGTCCGACGCCTCGAAGCGGTGACCCGACCCCCACAGCTGGGCGTGGACCTTGGTCTGCGCCTCCTTGCCGCCCTCCCAGGTCACGGTGACGTGGCCGCTCTGGAGCGACTCCATGTGCTCATCGAGCCCACCGATCTTGCTGTTGATCTCGTCCTTGAGCTCGTCAGTGAGCTCGTAGCCCTGACCGTCGATCTTCAGTGCGATCATTTCGTCCCCTCGTGGATGAGTCGTGGGTGCCCGTCTGACGTGACACCGCTTGTGCCATGAATCGTACTCACCAAGTGGTCAGGCTTACCGAGGCTTTCGACCCTGCTTGGCCGTCAGATTCAAGTCCGCATTTCGTCGAGGAACCGCCCGTCATCAGGAAGGTGGAGTGGCTCGCTCGAGGAGAACGAAGTTGTTGATCAGCTTGGGCCACTTGACGCCGACGGCTTCGAGGATCCTGGGGAGCAGCTCGAGGCTGATGGGCGCTGTTGCTCGGAGCACTCGCCACACGGGTCCGCCGGTTGTCGAAGCTTCGCGGCGGGCGAGCGGCGGCAGGCGTCGCAGCATGTCGGTGAGTGTGATGGCGATCTCCATGTGCGCGTAGCCCTGGTTGCGCTCGACGCTGACGACACGCAGCCCGGCGTCGTCTGCGATTGCTCGATATTCTTGAACCGATCGATAGACCACCTGGTATTCGCCGGTCCTGACTTCCACGCCGGACCGCACACCGGATTCGCGCAGGATGATTCGACCGTTCGGGGCCAGTTCGCTGAGGCGTTTGAGGAGTACCGCGGCGTCGGCCCGATCGAGATACATCAGCAGCCCTCCGAGCAGCACGCCATCGAATTCGCCATGCAGCGGCGCAGTGAGGGCGTCCCCATGCACGAGTTCGACGTTGTCGTGTCCGGCCAGGCGCCGGCGCGCTGCGGCCAGCATTCCGGCGCTCGCGTCGACGCCGACGACGCGTGCGTACTGTTGGGCGAACAACGCAGTCCAGGCGCCCGCGCCGCACCCGATGTCGAGCACCGCGGCGCTCGGCCCCAGCGTCGCGAACCATCGGTCGACGACGGCCTGTTCGAACGCAAAACGGTGTTCGATGCAGTCAGCGGGAAGGCCCTGGTCGTGAGCCATGTAGGAAGCCGAGTCGGCCTCGTCGGCGGCGTCCTCCCAGTAGGAGCGCACGGCGTCGTAGTCGAGGCTGTCATCGGCGCCTCGCTCGCTGTGCATGCGCGGACCCTAACGACGAGATGTGCGAAACGGGTGGGCATGCATCACCACCCTTGTCGCTCTGATGAAGGGCAAATCCCCTCGATGCTGATTACTGGAGTAGGTTGAATCGTGCCTTAGTCGGATGCGCGACGCATTGTTCGTCGCTGAACCCGCCCGTGATCGGCGGATGCCCACTGAGGATGTTCGCCTTGCAATTCCTGCACCGGGAAGAACCAGGGCACTGGAGAACGTTGTGCTGAAGACCCTCGAGTCCGACCATGTCGGGCTCACGAACATTCAACCAGCGGGCTCGCCCGCGCCCGTGCGCCGGGCTGTGATCCTCGCCGCCGGCATGGGGAGCCGGATGGGGTCTCTGACCACATCTGTGCCCAAATGTCTCCTCGAAGTGAACGGCGTTCCCATTCTGTTCCGTTCGCTGCGGGTCCTGGCGTCCGCTGGTGTGACCGAGGCCGTTGTGGTGGTCGGCTATGAAGCAGACCAAGTACGGCGCCGGGTCGGCAACACGTTCGCTGGGATGCAGATCAACTACGTCGACGCGCCGCTGTTTGACCGAACCAACAACATCTGCTCGCTCTGGGATGCGCGCCAGTATCTCACTGAGGACATTCTGCTGATCGAAGGCGACGTCGTCTTCGACCTCGATGTGGTCCTGGGCCTCTACGAGCACCCTGGGTCCAGCATGGCCGTCGCTGCTGATCGCGCAGAACTCTCAGGAACCGTCGTGCGTCACGACGATCATGGTCTGGTGACGTCGTTCATTCTCGGTGCCGGGCGCGCCGGCCTGGTCGATGTCAAGAGTGTTCACAAGACGGTCAATCTGTATCTGCTGCGCGCCGAAGAACTGCGCACCATGATCGTGCCCGAGCTGTGCCATCAGGTCGAAAGCGGGAACGTGCAGGCCTACTACGAGACCGTACTGCGCGATCTCGTGGCGACCCGCGCCTTGCCTGATCTCGTTGCTGTCGACGTGACGGAGAGCCGGTGGTACGAGATCGACGATCATCGCGATCTCGACAATGCCGAGTTCATGTTTCTCAGCCCAGATCAGCAGTATGACCGCATCCAGTCGTTGCATGGGTCGTACTGGCGCTACGGCATCGTCGACCACTCGTACCTCTACAACCTGTATTTCCCGCCTCAGGCTATGCTCGACCACATGCACACCGAATTGCCCGAGCTCGTCACGAACTACCCGGTCGGCCAGTCCGAGTTCGACCGACTGGTGGCCCAGTGGGTTGGCGCCCCCACGGAAAACATCGTGGCCGGCAACGGCGCCGCCGAATTGATCAGAATTCTCGGAGAGCACGTCATCGGCAAGATGACAATCGCCGTGCCGTCGTTCAACGAGTATGAGAACGCACTGCGACCCGATCAGCTCGACCGCGTGCCGCTCCATCCGGAATCCTTCGACGTCGACCTCGACACGTTCGCCGAGTCTGCTCGTCGGGCGGGTTCGGACGTCGCGATTCTGGTCACCCCCAACAACCCGACAGCCCGGGCCGTCAGTCGCGCAGACATCCTCGAGCTCGACGACCGCCTCTCCAGCCACGGCTGCCGGCTGATCGTCGACGAGTCGTTCATCGAGTTCTCTCGCGGCGGTCGCGTCGAAAGTGTCGAGGACGACGTCGCCGGCCGCCCTAATCTCGCCGTCATGAAGAGCATGAGCAAAGTGTTCGGCGTCGCCGGCCTGCGCCTTGGATACCTGCTCACCGACGATCGCGAATTCGCGACTTCCGTACGCCGTCACCTGCCGATCTGGAACCTGAATGGCTTCGCGGAATCGTTCTTGCGCTATCTCGGGCGCTACCGGACCGATTTTGAAGTCAGCTGTGACCTGGTACGCGACACGTGCCAGAAGTTCTATGAGGACCTACTCGCCGTTCCAGGCTTGGCTGCCCTGCAGCCCGACGCCAACTTCGTGTTCTGCAAGATCACCACGGCTGGACTGACCGGACCGGCCGTGGCGCGAAAGCTCTACGTCGAACACGGCATCTTGATCAAGGACTGCGCCTCGAAGTCGATGCCCGAGGCCGAGCGCTACCTGCGCATTGCCTCCCGCACGACGGACGAGAACCGCCGTCTCCTCGACGCGCTCTGCCAGATGCGGTTGGACCAGCCCTGAGCGCATCACCGCCGGTCGACTCGCCGAGGGAGGCGCCTCGCCCGATCCTGTCCCATGTCGCTGACGCTGCCAACCTGCTGACTCTCTGCGGCCTCGCGTCCAGCGTGCTGGCGATGCTGCTCGCCGTGCGAGCGGAGTACGCCGGCGCTGCGATCGCCTTGGTCGCCGCCTTCGTGTTCGACGTGGTCGACGGCCCTGTCGCCGCTCGGGCGAAGGGCCGCGGCCCTGACCAGTCGGCGTTCGGAGCCAATCTCGACTCATTGGCCGACATGGTCTCGGCCGGAGTCGCGCTCGGCGTGGTGGTCCTGGCGTACGGCGAGTTCCGGTTTGCGTACTTGCCCTTCGCCATCCTGATGGCGGCGGCGGCTGCTCTGCGCCTCAGCTACTTCAACGTCCACGGGCTCGACGAAGACGCGGGCACGTACACGGGCCTGCCGACCGACCTTGCCATCATCGGGTTCGTGGCCCTGATGCTCCTCGACGGGCCGCTCGACCTCCCGGCGTTTCGGATCGTACTGAGCGTTGGTTCGCTGATACTGGCTGGGTTGATGGTCAGCTCCTTGCCCACGCCCAAGCTGACTGGGCGTTCGTATGTCGCTGTGATTGCCGTCGGGGTGGCGCTGGCAGCGCTCCATGCGGCTCGCCTGGATATCTGACTCTGCGCCGCACGGCAACGTCGACAAGCCGAGATGCGATGATCGCGATCAGCTGGCGGGCTGATCAGTTCCAGCCAGAACGCTCGCTGCGATCGCTTCGCGAGGTTGGCCCCGAGGCAGTAGTGCTCGCCGACACCGAACCCGAGATGGCGGTTCTTCGCACGGTCGATTCTGAAGGTGAACGGATCCTCGAAGACGTCTTCGTCTCGGTTTGCCGAGGCAGAGAACATCACGACGCTCTCGCCCTTCACGATCTGCTGGACATCGATCACGGTATCCATTGCCGCTGTCCGCTCCATGTCGTTCACCGGTGACGTCCCGTTGGCGAGAACGGTGGCCAAGTCGTCACGCTGGTCAGAGTGGTCGCGACATCGAGCACCGGGTATCGGCGCGCACATCACCCGCTTCTTCTGCGTGCCGCTAGTGTCCTGTCCGGTTGTTTCTTCGATTATTTGGTGAGTTCGGGAATTTTCGTGTTTGGGCCCGCGTTCTTGTTGGTGTCACTGCCAGCATCGAAGGGAACGCCATGGCCAAGCGAGGACGACCAGCCGCTGAGATCACGCTCACCGGAAACGAACGACGACAACTCGAGAGTTGGGCGCGCCGACACTCGACGGCACAGAGTCTCGCGATGCGCTGCAAGATCGTGCTCGCCTGTGCTGGTCCGGAAGAGTTGACGGGCAAGCAGATCGCGAGCAGGGTCGGGTGTAACCCGGCCACGGTGTCGAAGTGGCGGCGACGGTTCGCTGAGAAGCGCCTCGACGGCCTGATCGACGAACCGCGCCCAGGTGCGGCGCGCACGATTGGCGACGACGTTGTCGAGCAGATCGTGATCGACACCCTCGAAACGAACCCGAAGGACGCGACGCATTGGTCGACGCGGTCGATGGCCGAGCGTCATGGGATCTCGCGTCAGACGGTGTCTGAGATCTGGCGGGCGTTCGGGTTGAAGCCGTGGGAGATCGACGAGTTCAAGATCTCACCGGACCCCCAACTCGTTGAGAAGATCCGTGACATCGTCGGGCTGTACATGAACCCGCCCGTCAACGCAGCCGTGTTCGCCGTTGATGAGAAACCCCAGATCCAGGCGCTGAACCGGACCGCACCAATGTTGCCGATGATGCCGACCACGAATCAGCGGCGCTCGCATGACTACAAACGCAACGGCACCATCGACTTGTTCGCCGCCTTGGATATCGCAAGCGGTCAGGTGATCACCGAGTTGCGGCCGAATCACGACTCGGCCCAGTTCGTCAAGTTCTTGAACAAGATCAACCGTGAAGTCCCCGCCGAACTCGACGTGCATGTCGTGCTCGACAACCTCTCGACCCACAAGACCCCGCAGGTGCACAAGTGGCTACTGCGACACAAGCGGTTCCACTTCCATTTCACCCCGACGTACGGGTCCTGGATGAACCTCGTCGAACGATGGTTCTCCGCGCTCACCACCAAGAAGCTGCAACGCTCAGCCCACGATTCGGTCAACGCGCTCGCCGCCGACATCATCGAGTGGGTCGACACCTGGAACGAGGACCCGAAGCCGTTCGTCTGGCACAAGACCGCAGATGAGATCCTCGAACGGCTCGGCCGCTACTGCGCCGACGTCACCAACACCGACTTCATCGACGGACCAGCCTGACAGGACACTAGCAGGGTGCTGAAATTCGGCTTCTTGGCCGGATTGCCAGTCGATCTACCAGGGGTTCTGCATCGCGAATCCGTCCCAAAACGGTGTTCTTCAGCACCCTGCTAGTCGCTCCTCACCATCACCCCACGCTGAAATCCGAAGCGCCAGTGATACGGCGACTCATCGCGGACTCGGTGAGGGGCCGGTGCGAGTCGTTTGTTTACGTGGCGTTAATAGTGCATGGATTGCCACACAGCGTGGTAAAGGATGGGTGATCTTGACAGTTTTTCCCCTTGCGAACTACGAGCAGTGATGAGATGCTCTAAACACGCATCCACCTGACAGCAACAGGATCAACGGTGCCGGTAAATTCCGGCACAGAAAATCTCAGAACTGTTAAGAAGGGGTTGCTACCGGGAGGGAACCGGTTCAGGCACATCGGTTGCAGAAAGAGGGCGTTGAAAGTGGGACAACTAGCGGCGGGCACCGACGACTCTCAGGTCGTCCAGGGGACACGACGTCGCCGTCGAGGTGACGAGGTCGGGGCAGACCCCGTTGTCGACGCGATTGCTCCGAGCTCGCTCAAACGGCGACTCATTCTCGCCGACACTGTCGCGGTCATGTTCGGCGTGTTTGTGGCGTTCGGCTTCCAGGCGATCATCAAGCCGGTTCCGACCTTCATCATCGCTCACCATCTCGCGCTGTCACTCACGCTCGTGCCTGGTTTCGCCATCGGTGCGATCTACAACAAGCTGTATCAGGCTCGGGCCAACGAGCGACCGATGCAGGAAACCCGCAATGTGCTCAACGCCATCGGCGTCGCCATGGGCTTGCTGATCCTCGTGGCGTTCCTGTGGCAGTACAAGGAACTCTCCCGCCTGTGGATCATGCTCGTCGCAATCGGAACCGCCGTCTCGCTCCTCGTCGAGCGCCGCATCGCCCGGACAATGTTCGACCGCCTCCGCTCCGAGCGCCGCATTCTTCGTCGGATCGTCATCGTCGGCACCGACGCCCATGCGGTCAGGCTGCTGCACACCTACGAGCGCAATCCTGAACTCGGATACGAAGTCGTTGGTTTCGTCGGCGCCGATGACATCGGTGTCCGTGGTGGCGTCGAGCTGCTCGGGCCGATCGACGACCTCGAGAAGATCCTCGAGGCAGAGCACGCCTGCGGCGTGGTCGTGTCGCTCGCCTCGGTCGAGGCGCGCAACGTCAACATGCTTGCTCGCAAGCTGACCGATGGCGGTTACCACGTGGCGCTGTCATCCACGCTGCGCGACATCGACGTCACGCGCCTGCGTCCTCAGCAACTCGATGGACGCACGATGATCTACATCGAACCGGTACTGCGCGACGGCTGGCATGCACTCGCCAAGCGAGTGTTCGATGTGGCGGTCGCATCCCTGATCCTGATTCTGACACTGCCGGTTGTGCTGGTGTCGATGGCCATGATCAAGTTGACATCGCCCGGCCCGGTCCTCTTCAAGCAGATCCGGGTCGGCAAGGACCACGAGGTCTTCAAGATCCTGAAGCTCCGGACGATGGGAACCGACGCCGAGGACCGCAAGGCCGAGCTCGCCGAGTTGAACGAAGTTGACGGGCCACTCTTCAAAATCACCCACGATCCGCGAGTCACGTCGGTCGGCCGGATTCTGCGCAAGCTCTCGATCGACGAACTCCCGCAGCTGCTCTGTGTCATCCGAGGGACGATGAGCATGGTTGGGCCCCGTCCCGCATTGCCCGACGAAGTGCTTGAATGGGACGACGAGATCCTCGACCGCCTCCGTGTCCCGCCGGGCCTCACCGGGATGTGGCAGGTGTCAGGTCGTTCCGACTCCTCCTTTGAGCAGTACAAGCGATTGGACCTGTACTACGTCGACAACTGGTCGCTGGCCCATGACCTCCGAATCTGCTGGAAGACCGTGCCGGTCGTCCTCTCCGGGAGCGGAGCTTCCTAGCGTCAGGCTGATCCATCAAGTAGTTCGCTGAATCGGGAATTTTCGCTGTTGTGCCGCGTTCTTGTTGGTGTTACTGCCAACATCGAGAGGGAATGCCATGGCCAACGCGGACAACCACCGGTTGTCGACGTTGGCCGGCACCGAGATCGCCGGCAAGGTCGGCTGCAATCCGACCACGGTGTCGAAGTGACCCAAGCGGTTCGCCGAGAAGCGTCTCGACGGGTTTGTTCGACGAACCCCGCCCGAGAGCAGTCCGAACAATCGGCGATGACCTCGTCGAACAGATCGTGATCGATACCTTGGAGACGACACCGAACGACGCGACGCATTGGTCCACGCGGTCGATGGCCGAACATCATTGGATCAGTCGTCAGATGGTGTCGGAAGTCTGGCAGGCGTTCGGGTTGAAACCGTGGGAGATCGACTCCTTCAAAATCTCCCCCGACCCACAGTTGCCCGAAAAAGATCCGTGACATCGTCGGGCTGAACAAACGCGTCGGCACCATCGACCTGCTCGTCGCGCTCGATATTGCGACCGGCACGGTGATCACCGAACTCCGACCGAAACCCCGACTCGACGCAGTTCTTCAAGTTCTTGAACAAGATCAACCGCGAGGGCCCCGCCGAACTGGACGTGCACGTCGTGCTCGACAACCTGTCGACCCACAAGGCGCCTCAGGTGCGTCGAGGTCTGGAACGAGAACCCGAACCATTCGTCTGGCACAAAACCGCCGACGAAATCCTCGAACGCCTCGGCCACTACTGTGCCGACGTCACCAACACTGAATTCGTTGACGGACCAGCCTGACAGAACACGGGTTCCTGCTCACCGTTGCGAGCGGACCGGGCGCGCAGGCACACCCACGACGGTGTCGCCGGGAGCAACGTCATGGAGCACCACTGCATTCGCGCCAACCTTGGCGCCCTCACCGATACTGATCCCGCCCAGCACCCTCGCTCCCGCACCGAAGAAGGCTTCGTCGCCGACCCGCGGCCAACGCTCGTCGTCGCGCATCCCGAACGTCACGAGCGAGATCACCGTCACGTTCGAACCGATCGACTCGCCGAACAGCACGCAGCCGACCGGATGTGCGATGTAGAAGCCGCCGCCGATCGAATCAGCGATCGCGAGCTGGAGCCCATAGAGCCGCAGGATCCGCCGCTGCGCCCAGGCCGGAATTCCTCGGATCCCGTTCTCGTGCGCGGCATGGCCGAGACGGAACCATGCCATAGCGCGCAACGGCGGGTACCGCACGAGCATCTTCACCATCGCGAGCCTGGTTAGGTCGGCGGAATCGGTGATCTTCTCGGGAACGACCCAACGCGCAGCATCGAGACGAAAGAGCGCCAGCGCCCGCCTGCTGGCCTTCACGATCCGGCCGCCACCACGACCATGTTGTTGATGTCGCCGTCTCCCTGGTACGCGGGTAGCCGGATGGCGGCACCGCTGACGTCGTGTCGGGACAGGACGTATCGCCAGAAGTCCAGCGATGAGCCATCGACATCTTCGATGATGTAGAAGCCGCCGGGCTTCACGACTGGCAGCAACTGGCGGAACGTGTTCAGGTTCGATCGTTTCGTGTGCAGGCCGTCGTCGATGACGAGGTCGAACGATCGCGAGCCACCCAACTCGTGCCCCAGCGAGCGCAGGGAATCCGGATCGAGCTGGTCGACCCAATGAGTGCTGATTCGCTCCTCCTCGAACAGGATGCGGCGATCGATGTCGGCGCCGAACACGGTCGCGTCGGGACGCAACTCGCGAAAGGCCCGCAGACTGGCTCCTGGCACGCCGTCGCGTCCCATGTTGCACTCCACGTCTCCGAAGTTGGTGCCGAT
Source organism: Candidatus Ilumatobacter isfjordensis (assembly GCA_964199985.1). GTDB lineage: Bacteria > Actinomycetota > Acidimicrobiia > Acidimicrobiales > Ilumatobacteraceae > Ilumatobacter_A > Ilumatobacter_A isfjordensis. Next base: position 14,099 of record CAXMZV010000036.1, read on the forward strand.
CCCGAGTTCGAGGATCCGTGGGTTGGTGGGCAGTGACTGGAGGACCCCGGCATAGATGCCGTCGTATGTGTGAGGATCGGCCTTGTCGCTGCCATGGGCGGTCAACACCGACCCGACCCGGGTGCGTTCGTCCTCGGTTGCGGGCGGGATGTCGACAGTGTTTTCGCTGCGGCGAGTCCGTCGGATCCGGGAAGCGAGCACCATCCAAGCGATCTCGGGATCGCGAAACGATTTCGTCAGTCTGTTCAGGATGCTCACGGTCCGAGCCTCGGTTCCGGGGTGGGTTGGTGCCGACGAAGATATCATCACCCACCCAATGGCCGGCAGCACAGAGGTGAGATCGCAGGTGAATCCGCAGTGACGGGCGACGGACATCCGACAATCCGATGGTGGCGGACGCTCGCGTCGGCTCGACACAGTGCCGTACAGGCCAGGAACCTGGTCCGAAGCAGGTGGATCCTGCGCGACTG
>CAXMZV010000037.1:0-14503 GCA_964199985.1 Candidatus Ilumatobacter isfjordensis
GCGGCCCTGCTGACATCACCGTCGCTGGCCAGGTGGACCTGTTCGGCGATGTCAGCACCTCCGTACTGGTGTCGGATTCGTCGAGTCGTGGCAACACCGCAGTGCTCGGCGGCGTCTCTGGTGGCGTACTCGGCCGCTGACTCTTGCCCTCAGCGGGTCGCCGCTGTCTGGGCGTCAGTGCGGATGTTCAGCCGGCTTGATCGACGAAGCCGACGATCGAAGTGCCAACGGTGCACATTGTTTGCCCCGGTCCCGGTGTTTCGCAGGTCAGTTGGATCTCGACCGTGTCGGAACCCTCGAATCGGAACGGCGCCACGAGGTGCAGGTCGAGGTCTCGGAAGTTGGCGAGTTCAGACTCCAGCAAAACCTCACCACTGCGCAGTAGCGCAACGCGACCCACTGCACCGTCGGGATTCTGGAAAACCACGTCGGTGACCGACAGGATTCGGTCTGACGCAACAGTAAAGGACTCGTTCGCCGACCCGCCCGGTGAAGCCTCGGCATTCAAGCGAAGGTCGGCCGGCGTGCCGTACGGGAGCTGGCGTGCTCGTTCAGCGGCTGCCTCGAGATCGGCAAGCGCCTCGTCGAGCGCAAGTGCCGCACGTTCGTCAGCGATCGATTCGACTGCTGGGCGGAGCAACGCGAACCAGGCGATGATGCCGATCAAGAGTGCACCGAGCATGCCGGCGAGTGCCGGAACGACCCAGGGCTGCAGGCGCGGACCCTGTTCGTAGATGCCGGCGAGTTCGTGGATTTGATGATCGCTTCCGGTAACCCTGACGTTGAAGGGATGCTCTTTTGGGCTCCCGCTCCAGAACCGGACTTGAGGGCGGAGCCTCATCTCAATCTTTGCCCTCTTGCCCGGATCAACGTTGACCAGCGGAGCGGCCAACTCGAGATCGATTCCGCCCTGGTCGGTCTCTGCAGCAACATCGATCGTCATTGGCGTGTTGCCCATGTTGTCGACAACGACCTGATGCTTGCCACTTTTGCTTGACGACGAGCGCGGCGGGACGAGGCTGACGGCGTACGCGACCGTCTGTTCGACAGCAATCATGGCCTCGGCGGTGACCCGACTGCCGTTGCCGCTCAGCACCTCGATGCCGCTGACGTGGCTGCCGGAGGTGAGCGTCGTCGACACGTCGACAATCACCGGAACCTCGAAGGACTCTCCGGGCTCGAGATAGATGGTCTCAGACTGCAAAACGGTGTGCTCGGCAAGCTCGCCGAGTGCCTTCAACTTGACGACTTCCTCCGACTGGGCATCGTTGTGCAACCGCAGCGTCAACGCGGCAGCGTTGCCAGGCGTTGACGTGATCGTCGAAGGCTGAAACGTGGCGCTCACCGTCATGTCGGGCAAGGGTAGTAGTTCGTCCGTCAAGTCGGCGTGCGGCGGTAGCCTGGCCTGATGTCGGAACTCTCCATCTCCCACGCGAACACCGGTGCTCCTCAAGCGCTTGAGGGCGGCTTCGATCCACGATCTGCCGTGTTCGACCGGTTGCTCAAGAACCGTGTCGTGATGCTCGGTTCCGATGTCAACGACGACATCGCGAACCAGATCTGCGCGCAGCTCCTCTACCTCGAAGGCGAAGATCCGAACGCCGACATCTGGCTGTACGTCAACAGCCCCGGCGGTTCAGTCACCGCTGGCATGGCCATCTACGACACGATGCAGTTCGTCGGTTGCGACGTTGCCACCGTGTGCCTCGGCCTTGCCGCATCGATGGGGCAATTCCTGCTCACCGCTGGCGCAGCAGGCAAGCGTTACGTGCTGCCCAACGCTCGCGTCATGATGCACCAGCCGCTCGCCGGTCTGCGTGGCCAGGCGTCTGACATCCAGATCCAGGCCGAGCAGCTTCGCTACACCAAGAAGCGCATGGCCGAGCTCATTGCGTTCCACTCGGGCAAGGAGCTCGAGCAGATCCAGGAAGACTCCGAGCGCGACCGCTGGTTCACCGCTGAAGAAGCACGCGACTACGGCTTGTGCGACAGCGTCATTCTGAAGCGCGGCGAAATCCTCAGCTGATTCTTCGAGCGGTTGGCTTCAGCTGTCTTGCGCCACGATCGTGAAGACCGGTCCGATGTCGACAGCGCAGTTGGCCTCGAGCCAGCTGTCGACGGCCGCCGCCGACTGTTCGGTCGAGAAGATCGCGGCAAGAGCCAACTGTTCTGACTCGGGGTCACCGGGGACCACGGTGCTCGCCGTCTCGTAGGCGTCAATCAACTGATCCCACTCGGGTTCGATCGCGATTGGTGCGAGCGTGCCGATCTCTCGATAGAGGTCGAGGAACGGCTCGATGTCGTCGCTGAACTGCAGATCGGGCTGTGTGAGCCGGTCGGCATTGACTTGCACCTCACCACAGAATCGCTCGGCGTTCCCCGCACCATCGCTGCCAGAGCAGGCTGCGAGCAGCCCCACAGCGACACAAGCTGCCACCGCTGGCATGTGAGTTCGAATGCGTCGTGACACGGCCAGCATTGTCGCACGACGTTCTCTGAAAACCAGGGCGCCCACGAACTCCGTGAGCGCGCGCAGGTAGGTTGGCCTTGTCGACGCCTTTCTGGTGTGTCGGCCGGTCGTGGGGCCCGTACGTCCCTCCTCGTTGTCAGGTGCGGTTCGCCGCGTCACAGAGGAGGCGCCATGTTCGCGTCGATTTCATCCGCCATCGTCGTGGGAGCTCAAGGTCATCCTGTTCGCGTCGAGGTGCACGTGGGGCAGGGTCTTCCAGGGTTCTCGATCGGCGGTCGGCCCGACGACTCGGTCCGCGAGGCGCGCGATCGAACCCGGGCAGCCATCCTGAGTTCGGGATTGCCCTTCCCAAAGATTAAGATCACCGTGAACTTGGCACCGTCTGGCGACAAGAAGTCTGGAGCCGGGCTCGACCTCGCCATCGCCGTCGGCATCCTGGCAGCGAGCGAAGTCGTGCCGCCCGAGTCGATCGAGCGGCTCGCATTCATCGGTGAAGTCGGGCTCGATGGTTCGGTTCGGGGTGTAGCGGGTGTGGCGCCCATGGTCGGCGCGCTCGGTGACGTCGACGTCGTCGTGCCGATTGCCAGTGCAGCAGAGGCCGGTGTGGCGGCACTGGGCAGTGTGCGCCTCGTCGCCAATCTCGGTGAGCTGGTCGCTGTGCTCAACGGTCTGATGCCGTGGCCAGATCACGACATCCCGCGGTCCGTACCCGAACCCGAACAGCTGGCTGATCTCGCCGAAGTGCAAGGCCAGCCGATGGCTCGCCATGCACTCGAGATCGCTGCGGCCGGAGGTCATCACATGTTGATGGTGGGGCCGCCCGGCGCTGGCAAGACGATGCTGGCGTCACGCCTGCCCGGTCTGCTGCCCGTGCTTGATCGGGTTCAGGCGCTCGAAGCCACGATGGTCATTTCTGCCGCCGGAGTGCCGTTGCCGCCCGGCGGGCTGGTCACGCGGCCGCCGTTCCGGGCGCCACATCACACGGCGTCGAGCGCAGCGCTCGTCGGCGGCGGTTCGGGCGCAGCCCGTCCAGGGGAGGTGTCGCTGGCTCATACCGGCGCTCTCTTCCTCGACGAGATCGCTGAATTCGCTCCCAAGGTGCTCGAAGGCCTCCGACAACCCCTCGAGGATCGTCAGATCCTCGTGTCGCGCTCGGGCCTCAGTGCTGTGTTGCCTGCCGACTTCTTGCTGATCGCGGCGATGAATCCCTGCCCATGTGGCGGTGGGGCGCCAGGGGAGTGCATGTGCAATGCCGAACAGCTCCATCGCTACGTCCGTCGCCTGTCGGGTCCGTTGCTCGACCGATTCGATCTGCGAGTCAACGTGCACCGTCCGAGCGTCGACGAACTGCTTGCGCACGAACCCGCCGAATCGACCGCGGTCGTGGCGGAGCGCGTCCAGGCAGCTCGAGTGCTGGCGTTGAGCCGACAAGGCTGTCTCAACCGTTCGTTGTCAGGTGCGCAGCTCAACGAGTTCGCACCAATCAGCGAGCCGGGTCGAGCAGTCCTCCGTGATGAACTCGAAAACGGTCGTCTCAGCGCTCGCGGGTATCACCGTATTCGGCGCGTGGCTCGCTCGATCGCCGATCTGAGCGTTACTGCCAGTGAGGTCGTGGACGATGAGTCCGTGCATCTCGCGCTCGGACTGCGATCTGCGTTCACGAAGGTGTTGCCGATGGGGCGGGCGGCGTGAGCTCCGACGTTCCCGACGCCGGCTACCTGGCTGCCCTCGCCGGGTTCGATCAGATGACCGTGAGTCGCCTGCGCCACCTGGTTCGTGGGCGCCCGGCTCCCGAGGCATATGGAATGGCAGCAGGAACTCATCGTCCGTCAGCGGCCATTTCGGCCGTCTTCGCGAAAGATCGTACGTTGGCCGAACGGTGGCGGCAGTCGGCGCGACGACGCGATCCGGGGGAGTGTTGGGAGGCGTCGGTCGCTGCAGGCATCGACGTGCTGACCCCGGGACACCCATCAGTGCCGCCCCAACTGTCGGCCGACCCGGCGTGCCCGGCGGTGTTGTTCGTGCGCGGCGACCTCGGCGTCCTCGATGCTCGACGAGTGGGCATTGTGGGGACTCGGAACGCCACGCAGGCGGGGCGGGCGACGGCGGCTCGATTCGGGTGTGAGTTGGCTGAGGCTGGCGTGGTGGTGCTGTCTGGTCTGGCACGGGGCATCGACGCCGCGGCCCATCGAGGTGCGCTGTCGTGCGCGGCGGCAACCCCTGTTGCGGTCGTCGGGAACGGGCCTGATCGGCCGTACCCGAAGCAGAACAGCGACCTGTGGGAGCAGATCGCGGCTCGGGGTGCGTTGATTTCCGAATGGCCTGTCGGTACGCCGCCCGACCCATTTCGCTTTCCACTCCGCAACCGGATACTGGCCGCACTCGTCGAGGTCCTCGTTGTCGTCGAGAGCCGTGCGCGTGGCGGCAGCTTGATCACGGTGCGCGAGGCCGTGGATCGATCCGTTGAGGTGATGGCAGTTCCTGGGTCGGTGCACAGCCGAGCGTCGGAAGGAACGAACAAGCTGTTGGCCGACGGTGCAATCACGGCCACCGAGACCGCCGACGTGCTGATGGCGCTCGGCCTCGATCACCGCCGGGCCGGTCGTGCCCGATTCGATGCTCGACCGGCGCTGAGTGGGGTCGATGCCGTGGTGTACGCAGCGTGTCGCGAGACGCCGCGCACGATTGACGCCATCATGTTGGTCACCGCGACGGTGGTCGGCGAAGCCGCGATGCTCCTCGCCCGCCTCGAACGGGCAGGATGGCTCGTCGAGACCGGTGGTTGGTTCGAAGCCGTCGATGAGTGGGCTGAGCTGGCATGACGCGCCATGTCCGGCGTCTCCCCGCTCGCTTTGGCAAGCGACTGCCCCATCCCGGAATTCCCGCGCCACAGCCAATACGATCTCCGTGTGGACCAGTGGCGTATCGACGACTTCGCGAGGGCGCTCACGTCGTTGTCGGACAACACAGTGACGTCCTATGTCTCCGATCTGCGCTTGTTCGAGACCTGGTGCGCACGCAGCGATCTCGTCGACCCGGCGCGAGTGACTCGAGCGACCATTCGGCGGTACTTGGCCCATCTCACCACCCGCCAGTTTGCGCGTCGCACGATTGCCCGCAAGATTGCTGCTGTCCGCCGATACTTCAAGTGGGCGGTGGCAAACGACGTTGCCGAGCTCGACCCCACCAGTGGGGTGTCGGTCCCAGCGGGCAACGGTCGGCTGCCGCGCGTGCTCGATGGTCGCGAAGTGACCGGGTTACTCGAAGCTGGCCCCGATGCCGACGAACCCGAGTGGCGACGGTGTCGTGACGATGCCGTGCTCGAGGTGCTCTACGGTTCGGGTTTGCGCGTCAGCGAGCTGTGCAGCCTCGACGTGTCGTCACTCGCGTTGGCGGTTGGTGCCGCCACGGTGTGGGGCAAGGGCGGCAAGGAACGGCGTGTTCCCCTCAGCGAGCCGGCCGTTCGGTCGCTCCGGCGGTGGATCGACGTGCGACCCGAGGTGGTCCCCGTCGATCAGGGTGATGCGTTGTTCGGTAACGAGGTGGGCAAACGCCTCACGCCGCGCGATGTCCGTCGCATCATCGACCGCCGGTCACCAACGCCGACGCATCCCCATGCGTTGCGCCACAGTTTTGCGACGCACCTCCTCGACGGTGGTGCCGACCTGCGAGCTGTACAAGAGCTGTTGGGCCACGCCGACGTGGCCACCACACAGCGTTATACTCACGTCAGCCGAGAACGACTCTCTGCTGCCTATCGCGAGGCCCATCCCAGAGCATGAGTATTGTTCCCGAAGACGCAGACCTCCAGATGCAATGGACGCGCTGGCTCAACCGGCGCAACTCCGCCGCGCGCGACCACCTCATCGTCCATTACTCGCCATTGGTGAAGTTCGTGGCCGGCCGTGTTGGTGCGGGCCTTCCATCGAGCGTCGACTCCGGCGACCTGATCAGTTCGGGGGTTTTCGGACTCATCGATGCGATCGAACGCTTCGACACCGAGCGTGGGGTCAAGTTCGAGACCTTCGCCGTGCCGCGCATTCGCGGTGCGATCTACGACGGGCTTCGTCAGCTCGACTGGGTGCCGCGCTCGGTCCGCAGCCGTGCACGCAACGTCGAGAAGTCATTCTCCGAACTCGAACACAAGCTTGGCCGTGGCCCGACCGACGAGGAACTCTCCGAGCACCTACGGATCACTCCGGAGGACCTCACCAAGTGGCTGTCGGCCATCGCAAGCACCACGATCGGCCCACTCGACCGAGCGATCGCAGCGGGCGCCGAGCCATCGGCACCCGACAATGCGATGTCGGGTTCGCCATCAGCAGTCGTGGAAGACCGCGAGCTCAGCCATCTCATGCGCGAGGAGATCAAAAAGCTTCCCGATCGCGAGAAGCTCGTGCTGTCGCTCTACTACGACGAGGGTTTGACCCTGTCTGAAATCGGCGAGGTCCTCGGTGTCACCGAAAGCCGGGTCAGCCAGATCCACACCAAGTCGGTGCTGCATTTGCGTGCCCGCCTCGGGGCGGCCGGGCTCATCTGAGCGCCGGTACCAGTTCGCTGGCACGGGCTGACACTTCGGGCCCACGGGCCCCATCGACGCTCAGCGTCCATCAGATCAACTCCATCGAGAGGATTCATGATGCGACGACGCGTACTGCTCGCTGCTGGTACAGCGGTTTCACTCCTCACCTTCGGTCTGGGAGCAGTCGCTGACGCAGCTCCGTGTTGGCGGCCGCCGGTCACCGGCCAGATCGTCGACCATTTCCGGGCGCCGTCGTGCCCGTACTGCGCGGGAAATCGGGGTATCGAGTATCAGACCAACAGTGCGGGTGTCGTCCGGTCGGTCGCCGCTGGCAGCGTCGCATTCAGCGGGTTTGTGGCGGGGACCAGCTATGTCGTCATCGAACACGCCGACGGTTGGAAAGTGACGTACGGCCAGTTGAGCGATGTGCGAGTAGGGCGTGGCGCCAAGGTCGCCAGTGGCGCCGTGCTCGGCAGGGTCGGTCACCAGTTTTACTTCGGACTCAGAGTGAACGGTCGATATCGAGACCCGGAGCCCTACCTGGGTCGCCTCGCGGGCCGGCCTCGACTCGTCCCCATTGACGGCACCGCTCGACGGCCGGCGCCTGCCGGCGTCTGGTCATGCAACGGCTGAACTGCACCTCACTCTGGGCAGCGGCGCCACGTGTGGGGCCTTCGCAGCGCCGATAGCATTGCCCGGGTCGTTTCAACCGAAGCGGCACACACTCAAGGTCTCATCGATCATTCAGCGGTCGCCTCAGGGCGCCGATCGGTGGGAAGAACCGCACAAGGAGCACCACATGGCTGTTATCAGCATGCGTCAGATGTTGGAAGCCGGAGCACACTTCGGCCACCAGACCCGTCGTTGGAACCCGAAAATGAAGCGATTCATCTTCGGTGAGCGCGCTGGCATCTACATCATCGATCTCGAGCAGACGCTCGGTCGAGTCGAGACGGCCTACGGGTTCGTCCGTGATCTCGTTGCCGGTGGCGGCAACATCCTGTTCGTGGGCACCAAGAAGCAGGCCCAGGATCCCATCAAGAGCTACGCCGACAAGTGCGGCATGCCCTACGTGAACGAGCGCTGGCTCGGTGGCATGCTCACCAACTTCGAGACGATGAGCAAGCGCGTCAACAAGATGCTTGAGTACGAGCGCATGCAGGCATCGGGCGAGTTTGACGTCATGATCAAGAAGGAAGCTCTCCTCCTGGAGCGCGAACTGATCAAGTTGCAGCGCAACCTCGGTGGTATGCGCAGCCTGAAGAAGGCTCCTGACGCGATCTTCGTGCTCGACACCAACAAGGAACACATCGCCGTCACCGAAGCCCGAAAGCTCGGTATCCCCGTCGTGGCCGTGGTCGACACCAACGTCAACCCGGAAGTCGTGACCTACCCGATCCCGGGCAACGACGATGCCATTCGCTCGAACAGCCTGTTCGCACGCGTCATCGCCGACGCTGTGGCCGAAGGTCGTTTCATTGCGCAGAAGCGCAACCCCGCGCCTACTCCGGTCGCTGAGAAGACCCCGGAAGAAGAAGCTGCATTCGAAGCCGCACAGGCCGCTGCCCGCAACGCCGCTGCTCAACAGCAGGCCGAGCGCGACGCCAAGCTCGCTGCCGCCAAGGACGCGCCGGTTGCTGCAGAGGCACCCGCTGCTACCGAAGCCCCGGCCGCACCAGAAGCCGCACCCGCTGAGGCAGCGCCCGCGGCTGAGGAAGCCCCCGCCGCAGCTACCGACGCGGCCCCCGAAGCCGAAACGAAGAGCTGAAGAACATGTCATTCACTGCACAAGACGTCAAGGCGCTCCGCGTCTCGTCCGGCGCCGGCATGATGGACTGCAAGAAGGCCTTGCAGGAGAACGACGGCGACATGGAAGCCTCCAAGACGTGGCTCCGCGAGAAGGGCTTGGCCGCCAGCGCCAAGCGTGAGGACCGCGACGCCACACAGGGCGTCGTCAGCCTCACCATCACCGGCAACGTCGGTGCCATCGTCGAGCTCAAGTGCGAGACCGACTTCAGCGCCGGTTCCGACTCGTTCAAGGCCGAGGCCGACGCACTCGTTGCTCTCGTCGCCGAGAAGGGCGTCGATGCCATCTCCGAACGTCAGAACGATCTCGAAGTTCTCAAGGTCACGCTGAAGGAGAACATCAGTATTGGCCAGGTTGCTCGCATCGAAGCCGCCGAGGGCAACATCCTCGACAGCTACCAGCACATGCAAGGTGGCCGCGGTGTCAACGGCGTGCTCGTCGAAGTCGCCGGTGGCACGCCGGAGCTCGCTCACGACGTGGCAGTCCACGTCGCGTTCGCTCGGCCGAAGTACCTCAGCCGTGACGACGTACCGGCCGATGTCGTGGCAGCGGAGCGTGAGACGCTCACGACCATCACCCGCAACGAAGGCAAGCCCGAAGCAGCGCTCGACAAGATTGTCGAGGGTCGCATCGGTGGCTTCTTCAAGGACGTGGCACTGCTCGACCAGCCCTACGCCAAGGACGATAAGCAGTCGGTCAGCCAGTTCATCGGCTCCGCCAGCATTCTCGCCTTCGCCCAGGTGGAGATTGGTTAAGAGTTTCAATTCTTGAATTCGGGATCGAATCGGACCGAATTTTTGAACAGCCCCGTCGCACGTGCACTACGTTCTGCGGGGCTGTTCCGCGCCACCACCCTTTCGCTGGAGACATCACGATGACCGAACGAGCACAACGTCCGAAATTCAAGCGCATCGTGTTTAAGCCCTCGGGTGAAGCACTTGCCGGTGACTCGGGCAAGGGGCTCGACGGGGCGACGCTTGAAGCCACGGCGAAGGAGATCATCGATCTTCGACAAAACCTCGACGTCGACGTCGCCGTGGTCGTCGGAGGCGGCAACTTTTGGCGTGGCCGTGAGGGCTCGATGACCGGAATGGACGCCACGCAGTCCGATCACATCGGCATGCTCGGCACCGTGATGAACGCACTTGCCTTACAGGACGCGCTCGAACGGCAGGGGCAGGAGACACGCGTGCAGTCGGCCATCGAGATGCCGCGCATCGCCGAGGCCTACATTCGCCGTCGCGCCGTTCGCCATCTCGAAAAGGGTCGAGTCGTCATCTTTGCGGCCGGCACCGGCAACCCGTTCTTCACCACCGACACAGCCGCTGCACTCCGCGCCGCCGAAATCGAAGCCGAGGTGCTGATCAAGGGGACACACTCCGGCGTTGATGGCGTGTACAGCGCCGATCCTCGCACCGACGACTCTGCGGAGAAGTACGAGCAGGTCAGCTATATCGAGGTGATGACGAAGGACCTCAAGGTGATGGACTCGACGGCGATTGCGTTCTGCCGCGACAACGACATTCCGATCGTCGTGTTCGACATGTCGAAACCGGGTTCGCTGCGCAGCATTGTGCAAGGTGGCTCCGAAGGCACCCTCGTCAGCGGTTGAGCCGCAGCGACCAGTTTCGATGAAAACCCACATGGTCCTGCGCCGACGTCTGTCCTGGGTACGCTGGTCGGCGTGATCGATGACACCCTCCTCGAGGCCATGGACAAGATGGACAAGGCCGTCGAGCACACGCAGACGCAGTTCGGTACGGTCCGGACCGGTCGGGCCAGCCCGGCGCTGGTCGAACGCATCAACGTCGAGTACTACGGTGCGCCGGTTCCGATCCTGCAGCTTGCCTCGATCTCGGTGCCTGAGGCCCGACAGTTGCTCATCAAGCCGCACGACCGGTCGTCACTCGAGGCCATCGAGAAGGCCATTCGCGAGAGCGACCTGGGCGTGAATCCGAACAACGACGGCATTGCGATTCGTCTGTCTTTGCCGCAGCTGACCGAGGAACGCCGCAAGGAATACGTGAAGGTCGCGAAGAACATGGCAGAAGACGGGCGTATTGTGCTGCGCAACCTCCGACGCGACGCGCGCAAGGCGATGGAAGCCGAGGAAAAGGATGGCGATGTCTCCGAGGACGAACTTGAGCGGGCGGAGAAAGAACTCGACAAAACCACGAGCGAGCACGTCGACAAGATCGATGCTGCGCTCAACCGTAAAGAAGAGGAACTCCTCGAGATCTGAGGGGCCGGGGGAACAACGATGACCGACGACATTTGGCGACCTGAAGACAACGATTCCGGCCGGCGCCGCCCGGGCCGTCTCGAGGCCGAGATGGACGCCTTCGACGACTCGGACTTTGGCGGTCCGCTCTTCGGTAACACCTCCGAGAACCAAGTGACGCCGGGTGCCGACCCGGCTGAGGCTGCTCCGGTGGACGACGAGTGGCCAGAATCACCGTCCGGTGGGTCGGGACGCCTCCAACTCGACGAGGACGGCTCCGGCTCCATGCCGCACTGGACCGAAGACGCCACAGGCGAAGTCCCAGCCATCGCACCGACCGCACCTGAGCCCGATCCAACCGATGATCTCGACGTCTGGTCGACGTTCACGTCGGATGCGCCCGTCTGGAAGGAAGGCGACCCGGTCGACGCACCGACGGGATCGGTCCCGACGGCCCCTGCAGACCCGACCGGTGAGATCTCCTGGGAAGACGCTCCAGTCGAGCCGGTTGAGGCAACAGTCGACGTCACCGTCGACGCTGCCGGCGAGGCCACCGCACTGCACGACGTGGTGGCGCCCGCACCTCGCGAGCCGGCCCGCATCACCATTGGCACCGACCCGTCAGGGATGCCTCGCCGACCCGAGCCGCAGCGCCGGGGCGGTGGTCAGGGCCAACGTCCAGTCAGCGCAGGTGGCCCACCACCAGGTGCCAAGCGCAACCTCCCGGTCGCCATCGCCAGCGGCTTGGCACTCGCCGCAGTGTTCATCGCGGCCGCGATGTGGCGCCCACTCGGCGCGATCATCTTCGTCTGCATCTTGCTCGGGCTTGCGGCAATCGAGTACTTCTCGAAGGTCACGGAGAAGGGCTACCGGCCGGCCGTGGCCGCCGGAGTCGTGGCGTGCGTCGCAGCGCCCGCCGTGGCGTACTGGGTCGGCGAGAGCGGTATTCCGCTCGTGCTGGCGTTCGCCTTCTTCGCCGGAGCGATGGGCTTCATCGGTTCTGACTCGATTGAAGTGGGCCCGATGCCGAACATGGCGATCACGATGCTGGGCGTGGTGTGGATCGGCGTGCTCGGTTCGTTCGCCGCGCTCATCATTCGATACTCGAACTTCTTCGGTGGCCTGAGCATCGGCACTGACACGTTGGTGCTGCTCGCTGTGGGCGTGGTCGCGAACGATGTCGGCGCGTACTTCGTCGGCAGTGCGTTCGGTCGAACCCCGCTACGCGGGTGGATCAGCCCGAACAAGTCGGTCGAAGGTTTCCTCGGTGGCACCATCTTGACGCTGGTGGTGATGCTGCTGGTGGGGCTGCAGGACGCGAGCGACACCTGGTCCGACACGAGCCATCTGCTGATGCTCGGCATCGTCATCTCAATCTTTGCCCCGCTGGGGGATCTCACCGAGAGCATGTTCAAGCGCAACCTCGACGTGAAGGACTTCGGGTCGCTCATCAAGGGCCACGGTGGCGTCCTCGACCGCTTTGACGGCTTCTTGTTCGCCCTCCCCGCGGTGTACTACTTGATGCTCGTCGTCGAGCCGTGGTCCCAGGTCGGGACCTGAGAGCCCATCACCCATGACCGCGGGTCCGGTTCGAGTCGCGATTGCCGGCTCAACTGGCTCGATCGGCACCCAGACGTTCGAGGTCATTCAGGCCGAGAACGAGCGTGTCCCGGGCTCCTACGTGGTCACCGGTGTCAGCGTCGGCAGTTCAGCTGATGCTGTCTTGGCCCAGGCCGAAGCATTCAACGTCCCGCTGGTGGTTGTGGCTGACGAGTCAGCGCGATCGGACGTCGCCTCGCGCACGTCAGCCAGGGTCGAGGGAGATGCAACGGCGCTGATCGACGATGCGGACGTAGTCGTCAACGGTGTGGTCGGGTTTGCTGGCCTCGAGGTCACGGTCGAGACACTCCGGGCTGGGAAGCGGCTGGCCCTTGCCAACAAGGAGAGCCTCATTGCCGCCGGCCCCGTGGTGCAGCCGCTGCGATCCACACCCGGCGCCGAGTTGGTGCCGGTCGACAGTGAACATTGTGCGCTCCATCAGTGTCTGCGATCCTCGTTCAACGCGGATCGTGAAGTCAGCCGACTATTGCTCACCGCAAGCGGAGGTCCATTCCGCGGCCGCACGCCCGATGACCTCGCTGCTGTCACCGTCGAGAACGCGTTGGCGCACCCGACGTGGAGGATGGGCCCGAAAATCACCATCGACTCGAGCACGTTGATGAACAAGGGCCTCGAAGTCATCGAGGCGCACGAGCTGTATGGCACGCCGTATGACCAGATCGAGGTGGTTGTGCACCCACAGTCCGTCGTCCACTCGATGGTCGAGTTCACCGATGGGTCAACCATGGCGCAACTCAGCATGCCGACCATGAAGCTGCCAATCGGGTATGCGCTGGGATACCCGAACCGCCTCGCCACACCCTTCGGTCGCATTGATTGGGCCACGCTTGGGTCGCTGGACTTCGAGCCGCCAGATCTGAGCACCTTTCGCTGCTTGCAGCTCGCCTACGACGCTGGCCGCTCCGGCGGCACTGCGCCAGCGTGGCTCAGTGCGGCGAACGAGGTGGCAGTTGAATGTTTCCTGACCGGAAACTTGCGATGGAATGAGATTGCTGACGTGTGCGAAGCGGTGTTGGAGCGCCATGATGGTGGGATCCCCCACACCGTCGACGATGTGATCGAAGCGGATCAAGAAGCTCGACGAATTGCCGATGAGGTATTGCAACGATGACTGATCAACTCACACCTCCGAAACCGACTGACGATGAGCTGTCGCGGATGGCCAAGGCCAAGAGCGAAATCATGGCCGGCGGCGCCGTCACCGAGAACCTCGACGACGACGAGCTCGCCGGCGGCTGGAAAGGCGCGCTCTCGATGTTTGTCATCGTGGCGCTCTTCGCCTGGCTCGGCGTCGCGAACTTCTGGATCTTCGTTTTCGTGGTCGGTGTGGTCATTTCGATCTTCCTCCACGAACTCGGCCACTACCTCACCGCCCGGTGGACGGGCATGAAGGTGACCCAGTTCTTCCTGTTCTTCGGTCCGCGACTCTGGAGCTTCCGGCGCGGCGAGACCGAGTACGGCGTGCGTGCGGTGCCGTTGGGCGCCTTCGTCCGAATCATCGGCATGAATCGCATGGACGAGGTCGAGCCAGGTGACGAAGCGCGCACGTACCGACAGAAGAGCTTTCCGCGCCGCCTGCTGGTCATCTCCGCTGGCTCGATCATGCACATGCTGATCGCCATCGTGCTGCTGTTCGGCGTCTACGCGATTGTCGGAGAGGAGTCCTTCAGCGATGGCGCTCGCGTCAGCCAGCTGTCCGTCGACGGACCAGCCGACGACGCAGGCCTCTTGCCTGGCGACATCGTGGTTGCCGTTGATGGCGCAGACATCGAGAGTCCCGTCGAACTCGGCGAACTGATCCGGACCAACGAGCCGAGCGACAGTGTTGTGCTTGGCGTGCTCCGCGACGGCGAACTTGTCGCT
>CAXMZV010000038.1:0-14353 GCA_964199985.1 Candidatus Ilumatobacter isfjordensis
GCCGAGGCGACGGGTGGACTGGACACATCGGACGAGATCAACAGACCATTCCCATTTCCAGCTGCAAGGACAGGGGTCAGGTTGACCAACGCAACATCGCCGGGTGAACCAGCAACGTCAAAACACGACCGACCAGACGGCGACACTCCACCGCCGTTCACACGCAAATCGCCGATCGGCGGAACCCCTGGGCCGACCAAGAGGTTGTCCCAGTGCCAAGTCGTCTCGCGTTCGTTGCCGACCCGCTTGAACGGGTTGTACCCGACATCGGACAGAATGAACACTGATTCGCCGGCAGGGAACGAACCGTCGAACGTGTGCGACTGGATCGACCCGTCAGCACGGCCACGGCTCATGGTGATCGTGCCGTCCTGATTGTCGGCCATGCAATGTTGTGTCCGCATGGCACGGTCTTCGGTGGTCGAATGGTTCTGGCCGGACTTGTCGATGCCCTGATTGATCGACCCGAACATCGACGTGCCCATATAGGTGCCCTTCACGACACCATCAGTGATCTTCAAGCCCCACCCGCCAGGCCTTCCGTCTCCGTTGTTTTTCGGGTTCGTGTAGTCCATCCTCTGCCCGTTGGCGTTGAACACGTCGAGCGGAACAAACGTCGCTTCAGTCCACTTGCCGCCCATCGCTGTGATGTTCTGATCCCAGCATGCGAAGGCAGGGTCGGTGAATACCCGGTCTGGACGGAAGTCGAGATGCGCGTAACCCTTCGTGTTGATCGCAGTCATGAAGTGCTGTTTGCCGTTGGGGCACCAGTAGACGATGCCTGAGGCTTTGACAGCAGTGTCGTCGAATCGGGTGGGGCTGGGCGATGTCCGGCCGGGGGGTGCTGACAGGGCGCGTGAGTTGGTGTTCGGGTTGCCGCATGATCCGGTGGCGTCGGGCAGTGAGTGGTCGCCCTGGAACGTTTCGCCGTTGGTTCCGAATGGGCGGGCGTCGGAGAGTGCGAACACGAGGTCGTTGAGCGAGTCGGCCGTGTCGAACGACTGGACGTACCTGTCACCGGAATTGCCTCTCGCGTCGGCGGTTGCTGATTGTGGCGGAAGACCGATCAGCCCGGACGTACCGACACTGAAGGCGAGTGCGATTGCAGCGAGGCCGCCGCCGACACCGATCTGTGCTGAACGCTTCATGAAACTTCTCCTCGAACTCCGCTTGTGGACACAGTGTGGCGCTTAGCACGAGCATGCGCCCAACAACTTTGGTCTGCAACGACCGATCCAGGTCGCAATGCTACAATCATACTACGGATGTTGCAGTTTGGTGACGATAACGGTCGAACACGGGGAAGTCCTCACTCGATGGTGGCGGGTTGAGCCGCGAGATGGCAAGAGGGCATCGGCACGTAGAGCGGTCAACTTGAGGAATTCCACAAACTTGAAGAAGACCTGACAAAGCTCACAGCGCCGACGTCAGCGTGTGCGCCGACCGGTCACTTTTCGGGCGCTCGGGACGACCTGACACTCGCGCTCCTGCGGGGATCGACACCCCCTCCAGAGCACACTGCCCGGTTCGATGATGGCACCGTCACCAATGGTCGGCCCCCGCAGGATCGTGATGGATTCTCCGACGCGGACATCGGGCCCGATCCATACCGACCGCGTCCGGGAAGGTTCTGCTGCCGACTCCGTGCCTTCGAGACGAAGGTCGTGTGCACCGATGGTGTGGAAGTCCGAGTCGTCCACCACGCGAAGGCCCCGAGTAGACGTGGTCGCCGATCCGACACACGCCTGTGTGGAAGACGGCGATCTGGGCCTGGATCGGTCCGCGGCTGAACAGCACCTCGCCGCCGAGGACGATCCGCCGTTGTCCACGGGCCGGAGACATGTCCGGGCTGTCGAGACCTCCCGCTTCGGTGTCGCTCACGAAGCAGTAGGGCCCCAGCTGCGTGCCGGACCCGATCTTGACCGCGTCTGCGCGCCGATCCGAATCGTGGCCCCGGTTGTCGATGATCGTGTTGCCCTCGGCAATCCTCGCCACGTGTCCGAGCTCGTCGCAATGACGCATCACCCACCGCGTACACAGCACGTTCTTGACCTGGATCGCTCGGTGACGGGTCTGCGCCCACATCGAATTCATCGACGTAGTATGTCTCAGGCGTTCGGCGATCGATCGGGCGTCAGACGGCCTCGCGAGCCGTCTCGGAACAATCGAAGAGAACGAGATGAAACGGGGCCGACCGAGGCATTCGGCCGGTTTCGAACCGGCCATCGGCAGGCGGAGGGAACGACATGGACGCGAAACCGGACGGTTGGATGGACTTGTTCATGCGGGACGCCGCACGGTGGATCGTCCCCGAGGAGATCCACGATCCCGCACTCCTGATTCCCAGCTGCTCGCCGTGTTGCTCTTGCGTCATCCCACGTTGCGGGCCATGGCCTGGATGAGGTTCGGCGGATACTTGGAAGAACGCGGCGTGCGTGGCGAGCCCAGTTGCATCCAACGGCGACTCCCTCGGTTGTACGGGCTCGGGCTCGAGCCCGGGCGACACGTGCAAGGCGGTTGTTACATCGCGCATCCCGTCGGCTGCACGCTCAGAGCGGGGCGGATCGGGACGAACGCGACAATCGTCGGCGCGGTGACGCTGGTCTCCAACAAGAAACTCGACTTGTCGCCGGTGTTGGGTGACAACGTCTTCTTGGGGATCGGCTGTCGGGTGCTCGGATCGATCGCACTCGGCGACATCGTGAAGGTCGGTGCGCACGCCGCCGCAACACGACCAGGCGGCGCAACAAGACCAGGTGAGATGAATGACGTCTGATCGCGTCAACAGTGCCGACGCTGCTCCCCCGGTCGACGAGTCTGCCGATGCTCGGCCCACTCCGCTCTTCCTGTTCTCGCTGCCGAGGTCCGGGTCGACTCTCCTGCAGCGCATGCTCGCCACCCACCCCGCCATCGCCACAGGACCTGAGCCGACATTTCTCCTCCCGCTGTTGCACATCGGGTCGTCGACTGACGTGTTCGCGACGTTCGACCAGCGATACACGGCAATGGCCGTCGAGGACTTCCTCGAGAGCACACCGTCGGCCCGCGCCACGTTCGACGACATGGTGCGCGCCGCCGCCACGCAGGCCTACGCTCACGGATCGACGGATGGGGCCCGGTACTTCCTCGACAAGACGCCGAAGTACCACATGGTGTCTGACGACATCTTGCGTATCTTCCCCGAGTCGCCCGCCGTCGTGCTGTGGCGCAACCCGCTCGCGATCATTGCGTCACTGATGAGCACATGGGGTGGTGGCGGCGGACGTTGGGACCTCCAGCATTTCCGCCTCGACCTCTTCTTCGCCCTTCCCAAGCTCATCGACAGCGTCGCGGCACATCCCGATCGTGTGCGCTCCATCCGGTACGAGGACCTCGTCGACGATTCCGACGCGGCGCTGTCGGCACTGTTCGATCATCTGGGCCTCGACGCAAGCGATTCCGACATCGGGGCGTTCGCCGACGTTCGGTTGGTCGGCCGGATCCAGGACCCAAACGTGGGCGGGGACGGATTCACCTCGGTGCGATCCGACCGAACCGCGCACTGGACAACGATCCTCGGCAACCCGATTCGCAAGGCGTGGTGTCGCAGATATCTGCGCTGGCTGGGCGCTGAGCGGATGGCGGCGATGGGATACGACCTCGACGCCACGCTCGCCGACCTCGACGCGGCGCCCACGACGACACGATTCCTTGCCAGTGACCTGCTGCTCGTGCCGTACGACACGCTCTATCGCGTCTTCGAGCTCGGCATCTTCAAGACGAAATTGCGCTCCCTGCGCAACGGTCAACGACCACTGCTCGCTCACAAGTGACCGCGCCGCCCGACGACACGGTGCGGATCACCAGGTCTCGATAAGCAAGTCGTCCCAGTGCCACGTGAACGGTTCGGAGACCGAAGGGTGATCGTTCGAGTGGTTGAGGGCGGCCTGCAGTTCTCGAAATGATCTCTCTGCCACGAATGCCTCGGTTCGTCCGCTACCGTCAGCGGGGCATGAGCGGGCCCGAGCCGATCAATTCTCCAGGCACGCCATTTCGACCGCTGATCGTTCTCGAACAGACACTCGGACACGTCACCCATGGGCAGAATCTGCGTCGTCTGGTCTCAGCGATCGCTGGTGTCGAACCGACCTTCGTCGACGTTCCGTTCGACGTGTCGGGCTGGGCGGCGAAGATCCCGGGATACGGAAACTGGACTCTTCGCGCCGGATGGCGCACCCGTCGAGCGCTTCGACGCCCGCGAGCACGGGCAGCAACCGCACCCGACGCAATGATCGTGCACACTCAGGTGCCAGCGATCCTGCTCGGACGGAAGCTGACCGACCAGCCGACGATCGTCTCGCTCGATGCGACCCCCAAGCAGTACGACTCCCTCGGGGAGCACTACGCACACGACGTCGGCTCCGAGCGTGTCGAGCGAGTCAAGACGTGGCTCAACCGCCGTTGTTTCGAACGTGCCGCTCATCTCGTCACCTGGACCCAGTGGACCAAACAGAGTCTCGTCGACGACTACGGCATCGCACCAGATCGCATCACGGTGATCCCACCCGGCGTCGACGTCGCACGCTGGTCCGAGGCCGCCAACCCTGATCGGGCCAGCCACACTCCCGAATCCGACAACCCGCTGCGGGTGCTGTTCGTCGGCGGCGATCTTCGTCGGAAAGGTGGGCATCACTTGATCGACGCCTTCGCCGAACTCCGTGCGCAGTGGGGCGACGCGATCGAGCTGCACCTCGTGACCACGTCCGAGGTCGACGACGCCGAAGGCGTCGTCGTGCACGACTCGATGACGTCGAACAGCCCGGAACTCATCGACCTCTATCGACGGTGTCACATCTTCTGCCTGCCGACTCTGGGCGACTGTCTTCCGATGGTGCTCGCCGAAGCGGGTGCTGCGGGACTTGCCATCGTCACGACCGACGTGGGTGCGATCAGCGACATCGTCCGCCACGAACAGACCGGACTCCTTGTGCCCGCGGGCGATGTGGCCGAGCTGACCGCAGCAGTGCGCCGTTTTGTCGATGATCCGGCCTTCCGGTCAGCCATGGCGTCGGGTGTTCACGAGCTGGTGGCCAACGAACACGACGCTGCCACGAATGCTGCCGCACTCATCGACGTGGCGCGCCAGGTCGTTGCCGACGATCGTCGAGGCGCCGACAGCCGGTTGTAGCCTCGGCTCGACCATGAGCGGTGGACGATCAGGGAAGCAATGACCAGGACTCGACCCATGACGGAGGCGTCGCGCGCTTCTCCACCCCGAATCAGTGTTGTCATTCCGACGTTCAATCGGCGGGAACGTCTGTGCCGCGTGCTCGAGGCGTTGGCCGATCAGACTGTGGCCGACACGGACTTCGAAGTGATCGTGGTCTCCGACGGCTCCACGGATGGCACAGACGAGTTCCTCCACAGCGACCATCTCCCACGACCGGTCACCGCCGTGACTCAGCAGAACAGTGGGCCCGCCGCGGCGCGCAACCGCGGTGTCGAACACGCACGCTCACCCCTGGTGCTGTTCGTCGACGACGACGTCGTCCCGGCGCCCGATCTCATCGAGCGACACCTCACCGCACAGAGCGAACTCACCGACACCGTCGTCATCGGGCCAATGCTCACACCGAGTGATCACGTCATGTCACCGTGGATCGCTTGGGAGCAGCAGATGCTTTACAAACAGTATGACGACATGGAAGCGAGACGGTACGACGCCACTGCTCGGCAGTTCTACACCGGCAACGCATCGATCCCGCGTCGCCTCCTCGAAGCGGTCGGCGGGTTCGACGAGTCATTTCGGCGCGCCGAGGACGTCGAGCTCGCCTTCCGACTCGACGAGGCCGGCGTGGCGTTTCACTTCGACCCGACAGCGAAGGGCTTTCACTATGCGGAGCGTGGATTCGACTCGTGGTCGTCGATCGCGACCGACTACGGACGCAACGACGTCATGTTCGCGCTGCACCCCGGCCGCGACTGGCTTCCGCCCTTCATCGCCTGGGCGTTCGCGAAGCATCACGCCGTCGTTCGCTGGTCGACCCATCTCGCGGTGACCGTCCCGCCGCTCGGTCGAGCGATCGCCGCAGCGCTGCAGTGGGTGGTCCGTGCCGAGGCAACGCTCGGATGGGGGTTCTTGTCACGTCCGGCACTCAGCATCATCTACAGCATTCGCTATCACATGGGCGTCGCCGAGCAACTGGGGGGCCCACGAGGTTTCCGACGTCTGATCAGACATCGGGTGATCACCCTCCCTGCCGTCGAGCCATCATGACGCCCTGGTGCGTCGGAACGACCGACCCGCGGTCGGGTTGACGGCATCGTCTGGAGAACGGCATCATCGGGCGTCGCGCGGTGGGCCGTGACCACATAGCGTGGCCGTGACCACGACGAACGTCGCCGGAAGGTCCCGATCTTGACCAACCCCTGCGTTCAATTCGCAGCCATGGGCGCATCACTCTCGGTACTGTGTCGAGATGATTTTCCCAGCGAATGCGTCGCCGCTGTCGGGCTGCCGTTGCAGGGTCGCGCATGCTGGGTGCGCACAGTGAAATCAGCACGATTGTTCGCCGCTTCAGCGGCGACTTTCGTCGCCCCGGTGGCGACACTCTCCGCGTATCTCGGAGTTGTCACCGTTGCAGCACTCGTTCCTCGTCGACCGCCGCCGGCCGGCGCTCAGCGTCGTCGTTTTGCGATTCTCGTTCCGGCACACGACGAAGCGCCCGGGATCAAGCGAGCGCTGGATGCCTGCGCACGCCTCGACTATCCCACCAGCCGTTACGACGTGCACGTCGTCGCTGACAACTGCACCGATGCAACCGCCGACGTCGCACGTTCGTGCGGGGTCACGATGCACGAGCGATTCGACCCGCTCGACCCCGGCAAGGGTCCGGCGTTGAATTGGTTGATCGACCGAGTCGACGCGGCGTCCGAGCCACCGGATGCCTATGTCATCGTCGACGCCGACACACTCCTCGACGCACAGTTTCTCTCGGCAATGGATGCAGCACTCGATGGCGGCGCGCAGGCCGCCCAGGGTTTCTACTCCGTCCTCGAACCGCAGAACTCGACCGCCGCGGGGCTTCGTGCCGCAGCGCTGGCTTGTCGACACCACATCCGGCCGCGCGGTCGTAACCGCCTCGGTGGTTCGTGCGGCCTGTACGGCAACGGCATGGTGTTCACACGAGGGGTGATGCACGGACGCAGGTGGACCGGCCACCTCGTGGAGGATGCAGAGTTCCAGATGGAACTGCTGCTCGACGGGATTCCCGTCGAGTATGTACCAAATGCGAGCCTGGAAGCCGAGATGCCCGACACGCTCGGCCGAGCGACCACCCAGAACCAACGATGGGAACTCGGCCGGATCCAGATGGCCCGGCGGTATGTGCCGCGGCTCGTCGGCCGCGTACTCCAACGGGATGGCCGCGCACCGGTGACGTCGACGACTGTCGGACGAGTTGCGTACGTCGACGCGATCTTCGACCATCTCGTCCCACCGCTCTCAGTCCTCGTCGCTGCCGATGTCGCAGCCCTCGGGGTCGCTGGATCATTCCGCCTCGCGGCTGGTTCAGGACCGAGTCGATGGATCTTGGGGTCTGCTGTCGCGTCGACGATCGTCCTCGCTGCTCACGTCCTCATCAGCCTGAGGGCGGTTCGTGCGCCGAGATCCGTCTACCGCGCCCTCTTCGGCGCGCCACGCGCGGTGGCGTGGAAGATCGGATTGTGGTTCGATGTCCTGAGCGCTCCGGCTGACGTGGCGTGGGTACGAACGCAACGCAACACCGATGACGAGGTGATCGAACGATGACAGCGGGGCGACGTCGACCGACGCTGATGT
Source organism: Candidatus Ilumatobacter isfjordensis (assembly GCA_964199985.1). Lineage (GTDB taxonomy): Bacteria > Actinomycetota > Acidimicrobiia > Acidimicrobiales > Ilumatobacteraceae > Ilumatobacter_A > Ilumatobacter_A isfjordensis. Next base: position 7,820 of record CAXMZV010000038.1, read on the forward strand.
TCGGTATCCCGGTCGACGACCTGACGCTCGACCAGACGATCGACGCAATCGGCGATCTTGTCGACGACGGACGAGCGCACAGTCGTCATCATCAGGTTGCGACGGTGAACGTCGACTTCCTGGTGAACGCTCTCCAAGACCCGCACGTGCGGAATTTGTTGCAGAACGCATCGCTCAACCTCGCGGACGGTCTTCCACTTGTCTGGGGTGCCCGACTCGCAGGCCTGCCGATCCAGGAACGGGTCGCCGGAGCGGACCTCGTCCCCGAGCTGGCGGCCGTGTCAGCAGAACGCGGTTGGAAGGTCCACTTCTTTGGGTCGGCTCCGGGAGTTGCCGAGCGGGCGTTGGAGATCATGCGGGAGCGGTCACCCGACGCGATGGTCACAGGGTCCAGCGGACCGATGATGCCGGACGTCACCGAGATCGACGATGCGATTCTCGATGGCATTGCCGACCTGTCTCCCGACATCTTGTGCGTTGCGCTGGGCAATCCCAAACAAGAACGCTTCATCGCCGCTCATGGCGCCCGTTTGAATATTCCGGTGATGATCGGAATCGGCGGATCGCTCGACATGCTCGTCGGCGACAAGAAACGTGCGCCGCAATGGGCCCAGCGGGCCGGCGTGGAATGGATCTTCCGCGCCGCCCAGGAGCCACGACGACTCGGCAAGCGGTACGCAAGGGACGCCGTCGTCTTCGGACCTTGCCTCGTCGACTACCTCAGGATTCTCCGGCGGCATCGCAAGGGGCCACAGCTCATTGTGGAGACGGCCGAGGGTCGCGTCGTGGTCGGCACCCACCGACGTGACGGCGGCAGTGGTCGCTCAATCGAATCCGCCGTCGACTCGGTCCTCGCCGGGTCGGACGTCACCGTCGATCTCGCGGGCGGCGTGCCGAATCCCGACGGTCTCGCACAACTGCTCGGTCTTCTGCGTGTCGCACGCCGTATGGGTCGATCCTGCACCACGCGAAACGTCGACCAGCAGACTGTGTCCGAGATGTCGGCGTTGTCGATGCCGACGTGGGTCGTCGACGGCTTCGGCGCCACACCGGAGTTGGGATGACCGTCGACCAACCGTCCGGAGGCGATCAACCGCCGAACGACGCCCACGGAAGTTCCGTCACGGTCGACAGCGGACCCAGCCGCTCGGTGACTCGCAACATCGGCGCCCTGATGTCGTCTCAGGTGGTCACCTGGACGCTGAGCGTCCTGCTGATCTGGCTGGTTCCGAGGTACCTCGGCCCCGAGGCGCTCGGATCGTTGCAACTGGGCAACTCGATCTGGGCGATCGCCGTTGTCTTCGCGACCTTCGGAACCTCCACGCTGTTGACCGTTGAGATCGCTCGGCATCGCACAACCTTCGGCTCGCTGCTCTCCAACTCGCTTCGACTTCGCCTCACGATCTTCGCCGCGACCGTGCCCGTGGTCGCAGGCTTCTTGATCATTGGACCGTACGACACAGCCACCATCGAGGTCGCAGCGATCATCGGAATCGGTGGTCTGTTCACGCTGTATGTCACCGCAGCGGAGTCTTCCCTGTACGGACTTCAAGAGATGGGACTGACGTCCATCATCCGAGTGATCACGAAGGTCTACGTGGTGCTCGCCACGGTGGCAGTTCTGTTGGCCGGCGGTCGACTCATCCCCGTTGCGATTGTCAGCGCGTCGGCGACCGTCCTGACAGCTGCGATGTTCGCTCGTCTCGTACGGAAGAGGACCAGTCATCTCGATGCAGTGAGTTCGCTCGCCGGTCGTGCCTTGATCGTTGCATCGGCGCCGTTCCTCGCAGCGGAGGCGACCCGGGTGATCTACCAGCAGATCGACACGGTCGTGATGTCACTCCTGGTCGATCGAGATGCTCTCGGTTTCTACGCTGTGGCAGATTCGATCTTCGGTTCGTTGCTCTTCGTACCTGTGATCGTGACCACGGCGATGTTCCCCGCCGTCGCGAATCTCCACGAACGATCGCCTGCCGACGTCCCTCCACTCCTCAGGAGGTCGTTCAACACCTTGCTGCTCGTCTCTGTCCCGATCGGCTTGGGCACGATCCTCGTTGCGCCGTCACTGATCGACATCGTTCTGACGCCGGAGTTCGCGCCGGCCGCGTCGGTCCTCGCCGTCTACGGCGTGGTGGTCATACTCTCCTCTCAGACGATCCTGTTCGGGCGATTCGCACTTGCTACGGGGAGAGCGAAATTCTGGAGCATGCTGATGATCGGAGCGACAATCCTCACGATTCCGCTCGACATCGTGCTCGTGCCGTGGACGGACCGCCAATTCGACAATGGCGCAATCGGCGGCGCGCTTGCCTACGTCGTGACCGAAGGCCTCCTGATCGTCATCGGCGCGTTGACGATTGGATCGGGGATGTTCACGAGAGAGACATTCGCCCGGATCGGCCGATGTACGGTTTCCGGAGCACTCATGCTCGCCGCGGCGTGGCCGTTTCGGGAAGAATTCTTCGCTATTCCGGGCGCGATCGGCGTCATCACGTACGCGGTCGCGATCCTCGTCCTCCGGACGCTGAGCGAAGAGGAAAGCAATACCGTCAAGCAAGGGATCGCACGAGCGAGAAAGAGGCGACGATGACCGGCCACAAGGGATCAAGCGCAAGTACAATCGAACCGATGCAACAGTCACCCGGGGACGCTGAGGAGGACTCGGCAGGGAAATCGTCCCGGTTCTGGCTTAAGCTCTTCGAGAACCTGTTTCGGCGTCTGCCGTTCTACCTCCTTCCGGTGCTGTTGATGGGCTCGATCGGAGTTGTCCTCGCCCAGCGCGCATCTGCTGAGTATTCCTCGACAGCAACGCTGGATGCATCGAACAACCCGCTCGTCGAGGTCGTCGACGTTCGCGGCGACGACCCGCTGTTCCGACAGACCAGCGCGCAGTCCACGGCGAACTTCATCGGCGAGCAACTCCGTACGGACGTCTTCGTGCGCGAAGTCGCGTCACGAGCAGGCCTGGCAGAAGCTCTCGATTCCAACACCCTCACCAACTCGAGGGTTCGCAGCAAGCTCTCTGCACGGGCGAACGGCGATTCTCTCATCCTGATCTCGGCCAGATGGGCTGACCCGGCAACCGCGCAGTTGCTAGTTGATGCGACCATCGACACCTATCGGAACTACGTCGTCGACACCGTGGCCGCCGACAGCCTTGCGGCCGAAGAGTTCTTCACCGAACTCCAGACCCGTGCACGGGGACAGGCTGACGCAGCCCAGGAAGAGCTCGACGCCTACGTCTCCCGACTCCCGCCGATTCGTCAGGACGAAGTACGCACAATCGAGCAGGAACTCGCGATTCAGCGATTGAACAATGCACTCGAACGAGCCGAAACCAACGTTGAGAACGCCACCGGTGAGATCGAGGCCGCACAGCTCGAGGTCGCGAAATCGCGAAGTGAAGCCGGCCTGAGCATTCGAGTCATCGATCCTGCTCAGGTTCCGGAGGGATCCGAGCCCTGGTTGTTCCAGGCGATCAGCATCATCCTGACCTTTCTCATGCTCGGCTTCCTGATCTCCGCCACGGCCTTGATCATCAGTACTGCGGTCGATCGCACGATCCAGTTCGCACCTGACGTCGTCGAACACACCGGATCTCCGTACGTCACGAGCGTTCCGGTATTGAAGTCCATCCGTGCCCGATCCAAGCGGGCCGCCGCCAGTTCTGCCATCGACTCTGATTCAACGGTCGACGGTCACGATTCGCGGCAGCGGGACCAGGCGCTAGAGCGGGGCGAAGACGGCGATCAAGAGAACGGCGCCGATGAGGACGAAGACCACAACGACGATCTTGCCGATCAGACCGACCCCGAGATCTCTGACGAGATCGACCGAGCGGCCGACGACGACGATGAACTCGCCGAGACAAGGACGTGATGATGAATGCCCAGCGAAATCGACGGCACACCGGCGGCAGAGATCGATCCCAAACACGTGACCCGAACAAGGACCGGAGACAGGAACAGAGAAGCCTCGATGCGTCGCATGCCTTGACCATGCTTGCGACACGTTCTCTCAGCATCGAGCCCCTGACCGACGACGCTCAATACGGGGCACTTCCAGCAGGACTTATCGAGTCGATCAGACACCTGATCAACTCACGCGAGCTCTCGGGAGAGGCCTCACTCTCGAACAGAATCGCCGTGACGTCGTCAGTCCGAGGTGAAGGCTCAACGACGGTGTCTCACGCCCTCGCATCCCTGATCGCCAGCGACTTCGACAGTTGGGTGTGCTGGGTCGATCTGAGCTGGGCGAAGGTCGGTGCACCGCCACGTCCGACCGGTCGGCCTGGTATTTTCGATCTGATCGACGGGCGAGCGGAGCCGCAAGACGTCATCCGATTCAGTCCCGAACTCGGCGTCGCCGTTCTGGGCGCAGGCACCGTCCCACGAGACGGCCGCAACGTCGGCCGCTCGGCCGATCTCGAGGAAGTGGTCACCTTCTTGTCCGAAGAGTTCGACCACCTCGTCTTCGACATGCCACCAGTTCTCGAATCCACGGCAGGTCTGCCACTGTTCCGCTTCGCAGAGGACTATCTCATGGTGTGCAAGTCCCGTGTCACCCGGGCCGAACAGTTGGAGCGAACGACCGCTCAACTGGCGGAGCTCTCGTTGATCGGAACGGTATTGAACGAGCAGTCCATCAAGATGCCACGCTTCCTTCAGCGCATGCTCATCGGGTAGCGCAGGTCTCGTTCATGAAGGTGCTCATCGCTTTCCTGTGCCTGATGTTCATTCTGTCAGGAAGCCGCCGGTTCGGTCGCTTGCTGCAACGCCCGGTCATTGTGGCCTTGGCGGCGATCGCTCTGGCTGGCAGCTACTACAGCATCCGGATCGTTCAGTGAGGCTGGCGGCGCTGCTCCAGCCCGGGATCAACCGTCAACGGCTCGAGCAGCATCTGCAGTGGCTGGCCACGTATTTGATCGTTCTTCTGGGCGGTCTGGCGGTCGCTGCGTTTGCATTCAAGCGTGCGTACCAGCCCTACTTCGGCGTCGCCCTGGCCGCGCTGATTCTGGTCATCTGCAGCTGGGTGTACCGCCCGCGCCAGACCCTCAACGCCACCGTGTTCTTGGCGCTTGTCGGCGACATCGTGACCGTCGGGTGGTTTCCGTTCAACAAGAACCTCTCGAGTCGGGAATCGATCCTTTTCATCTCGGACGGCGTGTCGTTGAGCCCGCTCGAGCTCGTCCTGTTGTCCGGGCTCGCGGTCGTCAGTCTCCGTGCCGTGGCTGCGGGTCGGAGCCCGTTGTCGCTCGGCGCGGTTGGCCGACCGCTCCTGTTGTTCACGGCATGCGTTTTCCTCGGTCTCGCACGCGGACTGCTCGCCGGAGGAGATTTTCGGGCGGCGATGTATGAGATGCGGCCGTTGCTCTATCTCCCGATTGTCTATCTCCTCGCGACCACGCTGATCAGCACGAGGCGCCAGCAACGGCATCTGGTCACCGCTGCGGTTGCTGCCGTAGCTGTCCAATCACTGCTCTCGTTGGACTATCTGCGCGACCTCGACGGTGCGCAGCGCGAGGCCCTCGAGAGTCTGACTGCCCATGGCGCATCGATCAGCGCCAATTTCTTCTTCATCGTTCTTCTGGCTTCGCTCACATACCGAAACGTGAGCGCCCAGCAGCGGATCATTCTCCTCGTCGTCGCCGTTCCGGTGTTCTGGGTCTATCTCGTGTCGCAGCGACGCGCCGCCGTCATCACGCTCGGCGTGGCCATCGTTCTCCTCTGCGTCAGCCTGTTCTGGCGTCAACGAAACACGTTCTGGAAGGTGACGCCTGCGCTCACGCTGGTCATGGTCGGCTATCTGGGCGCGTTCTGGACCTCTGAGGCCTCGATCGCTTTCCCCGCCCAGGCGGTGAAAACGGTGATTGCACCAGATGATCTGTCGACGAAGGACGCCAGCTCCGATATCTATCGCGTGCTCGAGAACATCAATGTCCACTCAACGATCCAAGCATCTCCCGTCCTCGGCCTCGGATTCGGACAAGCGTTTTATCGCCCGTATCGACTCCCCGACATCAGCCGGTTCGAATTCAACGCCTACGTTCCGCACAATTCGTTCCTGTGGATCTGGATCAAGACCGGCTTCGTCGGCTTTGCCTCGATGCTCTACGTACTCGCCCGTTCGGTCTCGCTCGGGGCGGGCAGAGTCCGCGAGTCGGCGGACGGGCCCGATGCCGTGGTCTCGATTGCAGCGACATTGTTCGTGGTGATGTATGCGATCTACACCTACGTCGACGTGGCCTGGGGGAGCAACAACATGGTGCTCCTCGGCGTGGCGATTGCGATCGCAACCAGCCGTGCGCAGGTGTCGGGTTCATCAGTTCCATCGCGTTCGCCGTTGGACGAACGCCGACCCGCCCTCGTTGCTTCGAAGTGACCAAGCTCTTCCAGACAATGTGAAGCCGTGCGGAGTGTCGGTTTTCATTCGAGCGGAAGTCAGAGCGGGCTCCGAAGAGATTTCACGGACGGCGAGGAGACTAGTCAGACGCGAGTTCGTTCTGATCGGGTAGGTGGTCCCGGGCGAGACACA
>CAXMZV010000039.1:0-14318 GCA_964199985.1 Candidatus Ilumatobacter isfjordensis
TGTGGGACCGCCTCGAAGCCGATCCGTTTGCAGCGGTCCGGCTGGTCTCAGCACTGCCGTCGGGCGAGCCGAGCACTGCTGGCGCCGCCGAACCTGCGCTCTCTCGCGACGGCCGTGTCGTTGCTTTCACATCTCCCGACCAAGGCCTGTCGCCCGCGGTCTTCCCGCTGTGCGCCGACGACTGCCCGTCGCAGATCTACCGGCTCGACCGCGATGTCGACGCCGACGACGTCTTCGACGAGGCAGGCGCAACCATGCTGGAACTTGTCAGCATCGAACCCGGCTCGGCGGACTCGAACGCCCCGGTTGTGGGCAGCGGTGCTTCCACGCAGCCGACGCTCAGCGCCGACGGCCACGTCCTTGCGTTCGTGTCAAAGGCTCCCAACCTGCAGCTGCTCGAAGCGCCAGGAAGCGGCGAGATCGGCGACGGTGACATCCTCGTGGCCGACGACGGCGCGAGTGATTTGCGCCGCATCACCGTCGCAGCCGATGGCGTTCGTCCGACGATCGGTGCCCACTCCCACCCGCAACTCAGCGACTCGGGCCGCATCACCGTGTTCGACACACTTGCTGCGTCGGACCTGCTCCTCGAAGGTGCTCCGGTCGGTCGTCAAGTCGTCGCACTGTCGTCACCGCCGCGACTCTCACTTGCCGATGCTGACGTCGGGACCACCGTCGTCGGCCTCGAAAGCACCGGCTGGTTCGTCGGCCTGGTCAATGAAGGCCCTTCGGCGTTTGATCCGGCGATCGTGACCGTTGATGATTCCCGCTTCACCATCGACGCCGCGAACAGCACGTGCGTCATCGGAACGCTCGTCCCGGCCGGCTCCGACTGCAAAGTGCAGTTCACGTTCACGCCCACGTCTGAGAGCGCCGTCAACGCCACGCTGACCATCGCCGAAGAAGGCTTCGAAGCGGTGTCGGTCAGCTCCCGGCTGGCTGGCGGCGGCGGCGAACCTGCTCTGCAGCTCTACCCCGGTGGCGCCGACATCCCTGGCGAGATTCTCGTCGGCGAATCCGCACCGGAGTTCCTGTTCGACGTCGGCAACATCTCGTTCATCCCGACCTCGATCGACCGGGTCGAGATCCAAGGCACGCACGCAGGTGACTTTGCGGTCACCTCGTCCAACTGTGTCGACCGGCCGCTGAACCCCCGAGCGAACTGCGCTATCGGGATCACGTTCACGCCAACTGACAGTGGACGACGCACAGCGCTCGTCGAAGTATTCACCCCGCAGGGTCAGTCGACGTCGGTCATCATCGCTGGCGACGCGGTCTTCGAGCCGGTCCTCGCCACGTTCGAATCCGAAGTACGTGCCGGTGAGCCGTTCGTTCTCGCTGGGTCGGACTATCCGGCTGGGACACCGCTGGTGGTCACGTACGCCGATGGCCAAGGACAGCCGATTGAGATCGATGTGATCACCAACGAGAACGGCGACTTCTTCGTGTCGGTTCCCGTCGACCCGAACGCGCTCGGCGGCAGTCGCCAGATCGTCGTACAGTCGCCCGAGGGCGTTGCTGCAGTGACGCCGATCGAAGTGGTTGCCGAGATCGAGCAGCACGTCGGTCTCCCCGGCTTCGGTCTCGGCTGAGCGGCGCCAGCTCGCCCGATCCCTGCGTCAGCCCTCACCGCTCGTCGGCGGAGGCCAACTCGGGTTCATGCTTCCTTGGCCTCGAACGACATGCGCCGCGCTCTTGGATCTTCCGCTTCGTGTGAGCACATGGTCCGTCGGACGTACGTTGTGCTCACGCGAAATTGGTGCCAGTCGTTGCGTGTGAGGACATGGTCTGTCCGGCGGAGCTTGCGCTCACGCGAAAGCGTGCAGCGGGCTGGGCTATTCGGCGGGGCGGGTGCGGCCGCCGATGTTGATGCGAGTGGTGCACGTGTCTGCAGTGGAGGTGGTGCCCTTCGCGTCGCACTTGACCGAGAAGGTCAGGTTGTCACCGGGCTGGAGCCGAATGGGCGTGATGCGCGGCTCGAAGTACTGCCCTCGGATGTTCGACAACGACCACTGGTAGAGCTGCTCGCCGTTGATGAACAGCTGGGCGATGCCAGAGTCGTTGAGCGAATTTTCGACCCGGATGTCGGTCAGCTCGAAGATCTCTCCGTCGTCGATGGTCACGGAGGCATCGGCCGTGCCGAGGATCGGAGTATCGACGGCCAGACGAATGAAGGTTGGCTCGCCGCCATCTGCGGGCAGTGTCACGACGGGCTCTTCGTCGTTCGCTTCGGTGGTGATCGGGGCGACGTCGTCGGTGGGGTCGGGTGTGAGTTCGGCGATGCGCTCATCGACTTGATCGCTCGCAGCGTCGCGAATCTCGGGTCGAATCACGCCGAACCAGGCCGCAATCGCACCGCCGAGGATTGCGGCGATCAGCAGTGCTCGGCCGATTGCGGCCCCGGTAATCGTGGGCGGCTGGACGAGCGACATCGATGCGATGGCGGGATCATGGCCCTGCTGCTCAGCTTCGACCTCAAAATCGAGGGTGCGGGTTGCCCGTCGAAAGAGCCCGCGCTTGGCTTTGGCCTTGAAGCGCACCAGGCTGGCGCCACCGGGGGCCACGCCGACCGCAGGCGGGTCGAATGATCCGTCAATTCGCTCGCTGGCATCGACGAGCTTGAGGCGGCAACTGGCGAGCCCGTTGCCGTGGTTCTCGACCATGAACTCGTAATTCGCACGGCGCCGGGCGCGCTGCACCGGCTGCAAGGTGACGATGCGTCGATCGTCGAATGGCTGAATCGCGAGCACGATCTCGGCGACCACAGCGTCGTCGGGCTCGCCCTGCGGAATCACACGCACGGCAATGACGCTCGGGCCCGCCGATGTCGTCGGGATCGCCGGCGGCGTCACCACCACGTCGACCACGTCCTGCGATCCGCCGAACAGCGTGATGTTGCCGCGCTCGATCGTGGTCCAGCTGGCAGACAGACCAGCGGGGACGATCGTGTATGACTCGGTCGACTGACCCAAGTTGTGGATCGACAACGGCAACGTCAACTGCGAGCCCGGTTGGGTGACCATCTCATCGCTGGAGAACCACGTCTGCACTGACACGCCCGCCAAGGTACTGGCTGACCTGCCGCCACGTCCGGCATCCCACCCCCCGAAATCTGCGTCCGACCCGCCGCTCCTCACACTCACCACCCTCTGAAAAATGTCGGAGAGGCGTCTGTGGGCGACGCTTATCCCACACATTTCGGGCGCGATCGCCGCTCTGTCCGAAATGTGTGGGGAAATCGTCGGTCAGCGACGCTGGAGCGACATTGTTTGGTGGCCGGGGGCCGTGCGCGGCGGGAAGATGGGTCGATGGGCGCTGTCTCGTAGGCTGCAGAGGTGCCGACGATCCGACCGCGCCGCCTTCGACGAACTGCTGCGATGCGCGATCTGCTCTCGGAAACTCACGTACGCGTCGACGATCTGATCGCCCCGCTGTTCGTGCGCGAGGGAATCGACCAACCGGTACCGATTGACTCGCTGCCGGGCGTGGTGCAGCACACCCGAGAGTCCCTTCGTGGCGAGGTGTCGGGTCTCGCCGAGCTGGGTGTGAAGTCGGTGATTCTCTTCGGGGTGCCGGCCGAGAAGGACGCGGTCGGCAGTGGCGCCTCCGATCCGAACGGCATCGTGCAGCTCGCGCTCGGAGACCTTCGTACCGAAGTGGGCGACGACATCGTGGTGATGACGGATCTGTGCGTCGACGAGTACACCGATCACGGCCATTGCGGAATCGTCGACCAGCACGGCAACGTCGACAACGACGCCACGCTTGACCTCTATGTGCAGGCTGCACTGGCCCAGGCCCGAGCGGGCGCACAGGTGGTGGCGCCGAGCGGGATGATGGACGGCCAAGTCGCGGCGATTCGCACGGCGCTCGACGCCGAGCATTTCCACGAGGTCGCGATTCTTGCCTACGCAGCCAAGTACGCGAGTGGCCTGTACGGGCCGTTCCGCGATGCGGTCGACGTCGAGATCGCGGATGGCGGCGACCGGCGTGGCTACCAGCAGGACTATCGCAACGTCCGCGAGGCTCAACGCGAGATCGACCTCGACATCGCTGAGGGCGCGGACATGATCATGGTCAAGCCGGCGTTGGCGTACCTCGACGTGATTGCCGATGCTGCCGCTCGCGTCGACCTTCCTGTCGCGGCGTACCACGTCTCGGGCGAGTACGCGATGATCCATGCGGCCGCTCAGAACGGTTGGATCGACGGAGATGCGGTGGCTCTCGAGCACCTCACTGCGATCAAGCGCGCCGGTGCCAACGTCATTCTCACCTACTTCACCCGCTGGTTCGCTGAGCAGAACCAGTAGTCGTTCATTCTGTGCCTGGCACAGAGTGGCCGCCCGACAGGAGCAACATGGCCGACACCCTCATCCCACCCTGTGATGCCACGCGCTGCGCTGCAGCCGGCTGCACTCCGACGGTCTGCGTCGGTGCCGGCGTGGCGTCGAATGCCGAGATGTTCGAGCGGTCGAAGCGGGCGATTCCCGGTGGCGTCAACTCGTCGATCCGTGCGTTCAAGGCGGTCGGCGGCGAGCCGTACGTGGTCGCCCGTGCCAACGGTGCGACGATCACCGACGTCGAAGGGACCACCTACTTCGATCTGGTGCAGAGCTACGGCGCCGTGATCCTTGGCCACGCGCACCCGGCAATTACCGAAGCCGTCACGGCAGCGGTGGGTGACGGCACGTCGTATGGAGCGCCGACACCGCGCGAGATGAAGCTCGCAGAGGCGATCAGTGAACGCGTGCCGAGTTGTGAGCGCGTGCGCCTGATGAACTCCGGCACTGAAGCAACGAGCACGGCGGTGCGGCTGGCACGTGGCGTCACCGGGCGTGACCGCATCGTCACCTTTGCCGGCAACTTCCATGGAGCGACCGACGCACTTCTGGTCGCCGGTGGCAGTGGCGTGGCAACGCTCGGCCTGCCCGGCACCGCTGGCGTGCCGAACGGCGCAGTGGCTGAGACGATGGTGGTGCCCTATAACGTCGTTCCCGAGCTCGATGACCAGGTCGCGGCGGTCATCGTTGAGCCGGTGGCGGCCAACATGGGCGTTGTTGCCCCGGTCCCCGGTTTCCTCGCCGGCCTGCGGGCCGAATGCAATCGCGTCGGCGCTCTGCTGATCTTTGACGAGGTGATCACGGGCTTCCGGCTCGGCTCGGGCGGAGCCCAGGCCAAGTACGACGTGCGGCCCGACATCACGTGCTTCGGCAAGGTGATCGGCGGTGGTCTGCCCATCGGATCGATCGGCGGCCGTGCTGACATCATGGAGCACCTGTCGCCCCTCGGCCCGGTGTTCCACGCCGGGACGCTGTCCGGTAATCCGCTCGCCACGGCAGCGGGGCTTGCGGCACTCGGGCAACTCACCGACGACGTCTACATGGAGCTGATGGCCCGCGCTCGCCACCTCGCTGCCGGCATGCGTGACGCTTGCGCATCCGAAGGTTTTGTCGCCTCCTTCCCGGTCGTCGGCACGCTGATGGGCATCGTCTGCGGGGATGAAGCGGGAACCGTCAGGACCTTCGATGATGCGAAGCGCACTGACGAGGCCGCCTACGCAGCGTTCTTCCAGGCAATGCTTGCCGAGGGTGTTGCAATGGCACCCGGGGCGTACGAAGCGATCTTCGTCGGGGTGGGTCACACCGACGACGTGATCGATGCAGTCGTCGCGAAGACCGCAGCGGCTGCCCGTACTGCGGTGGCTGCGCTCGCCGGCTGACAGGTGACGCCACTGTTGGTGCGCCCGCCACTACGTTGGCGGCCGTGAGGCAGCTGTTTACTTGGCGATTCCTGGCAGCGGTCGCGGCCCTGGCAGGACTGGCGTTGATCGTCAACGCAGTCATCGTCGACGACGACGAGCTCGCTGCCGTCCTGGAACCCGAGATTCCTGATCGCCGTATCGACCTGATCTCTGCTGTCTTCATCACCGAGACATCCGACGACTTCGAGGTCGGTCAAGACGGCCTCACCCGCGGGTTCGTCGACTTCAACCTCGAGAGTCGCAAGATCATGCGTGTTGCGCCGGGCACCCCGGGCGAAGTCGACTGTCGATTGTCGTCGATCAGTAGTTGTGTGGTGTTCGTTGACCTTCTCGGTGAGGCTGTCATCTGGTTCTCCGTGCAGCCGACGGCCGAGCGGAACACCGTTGAACTCGGCCCGATCGTCGATCTCGAGGATGGCTATGCGTTGTTCGAGAACGGTTGGCTGATCAAGTATCCGCCGGTGATCGACCGTCGTTGCGAGGGCGAAGACGTCGTCAGTTTCAGTGACTTCTTACGGCGCTTCGGTCCCGGCAGTACCACGGTCATCGACGTCGCCACGCAAGAGGTGCTCCGTGTCCGGTGCGCTGGTGAGGACCGGGTGGCGGTCACCACGACGACCGAGCCGCTGATTGACGTGCCGGTCATCGCTGGTGAACCGATTCCGGGCGAGGAGATCGACGAGAACGACGGCGTCTTCGAGGTACCGACCACGCTCGAAGAATCGCCGGACAACGTCACCGGCAACATCGACGACAACTGACAGTCAGGCGAGCAGCGTGTGCGCGGCAGCGAGCCCCGAGTTGTGGGCACCTTCGACCTTGGGTCCGGCAAAGGCGTCGCCCGCCATGATGACCTTGCCGTTCGCCGTGGTCCAGCATGGATCTGGCCAGATCGAACGAGGCGTGGCGAGCCGCCATTTCTTGAGTGAATGTTCGACGATGGTGGCATCGCCGAGCCACGACTGAGCGGCAGCGGCGAGTTGCTCGATGAGCGCTTCGTTGCCGTCGTTCCAATGCGCCTGGCTCCATGTCGGGTTGGCGTGGAACGTGACGGCAGGCTCGGCGCTGACGCCCTTGGATGCGTTGTCGCCGATGAAACTGAACACGTCGTCCGCATCCTGGATGCCACCCGAGGGCGGCAGATCGGGAGCCTGGTCGAGCCGGACGAGTAAGCCGATGGTGCGGTCGTAATCGGTGCGGAACAGGGCCTCATCGAGCTCGATGCCGCCGTCGATCATCAACGCGAACGCCTGGGGGAGCGGCGCGGTGACGATCACGGCGTCGGCCTCGAATGAGGTTCCGTCGTCGATCGCGACGGACACGTCGCCGCTGTCGGCATCGCGCTGTACGGCGAACACCATCGTGGAGCAGCGAACGTCGAGACCGACCGCCAGGTCCTTGGCGAGCGAGTTCATCCCGCCGGTGGCGACGTACCGGGGATGGCTGTCATCCTCGAGACCATCGAAGCCGTGGTTCCACGCGTGCACCAGCCCCCGTTCGCTCCAGTCGTCGACGGTCTTGGCAAATGCAGGTGACCGGACGGTGAAGAACTGTGCGCCGTGGTCGAGTGTGGCGCCGCCGACTCGGCGCGTCGCAAGCCGTCCGCCCGGCGAGCGGCCCTTGTCGAGCACGGTGACGGTCGCGCCAGCGGTCTGGAGCTCACGTGCTGCAACGAGGCCGGCAAGGCCTGCTCCAACGATGACGACGTGCACGGAGTCAGCTTGCCGCAGCAGTGGCCTCGGGGGCCACTTCGGCGGTGCGTTCGCGGTGTGCGTCCTCGGCCCGGCCGAGGAAGTCGAAGAGCACGCGGTTGAAGGATCGAGCGTGCTCGATCATCAGCCCGTGCGCGGCGCCGCTGATCACCGCGAGTTCCGCGGTGGGGATGCGCTCGGCCAGCTCTTCGCTGTCGCCGCGCGGTGTGAGGATGTCTTGATTGCCGACCACCACAAGGGTCGGCACGGTCACGTTCTCGAGTTCGCCGGCGTATGACGTGTCGACGTTCATGATCGCATCGACCTGTGCGGCGAATGCATGCGACGGTCGGCCTAGCGCAAGTGGGCCGAGCCAGCCCATCGCGGGCAGGAGCCGTCGGAACGAGCGTGGGCCGATGACCCAGCGAGCGGCGTCGTGGCCCATCGAGCCGATTCCACGCTCCAGGGCTGCATCGCGCCAGCTGGCCAGCAGCTCTTCGCGCCACGGATGGTGCTGCCCGGCGGTGCAGGCGAGCGTCAGCGAACGAAGCCGTTCGGGATACTTCACCGCAAAGATCTGGCTGATCGCACCGCCCATCGACGCTCCGACGACGTGTGCCGTCTCGACGCCAGCGTGATCGAGGACGGTGACGGCATCGTGGGCCATCTGTTCGAGCGAGTACTCGCCGTGCGGCTTGTCGCTGCGGCCTGCACCTCGATTGTCGAGGGCGACGGCCTGATACGACGGGGCTGACGCGAGTCGCTGCAGGTTCCACCCGTTCTTGTCGGCGCCCAGACCCTGGATGAACAAGATCGGGGGCGCGCCCGGGCGGCCGGTGACTCGGTAGTGGATACGGGTGCCGTCAGACGCACGAACGTAGGTCATCAGTTGCCTCCCAGCCCGCTGAGCGGCAGCCAGTCGAGTGGTGTTCCGGTGTTCATGTCGCCCATTTCGCTGAGCAGCAGTGTGATGTCGTCGCCGATGTGGTCGGCGAGTTCGACTTCGGCAAGTGGGCCTCGTCGGCGTTGCCGCTGGCGGGTGGCGCGGCCGATCTCGATGCGAGCTCGACGACCGAACGGCGAGCTCGTGGTCGCGGCGGGGAACACGTCGACGTTGGAGCGGATTGCGGCACCGATGAGGGCGTGGTCGATGGTGCCGACGTCGCGGGGGCGGGTGGTGGCGCTTGCGGAGCACACGACCAGTTCGCCGGCCCGGAGCGCTCCCGCGACTTCGTCGGGATGATCGAGCAGGCCGCCGAGTCGTTGGGCCAGTGCGCCGACGGCGCCGCTGTCGGGTCGGCCGACGAACCGGACCGGCCGGTCGACCGCCCGACTGATTGCGAACGCGCTGTAGACCGCGGCGAGCGCGAAGCGACGGGCGTTGACGACGATCAACGCGCCCTTTCGTGCGGGGAGATGTTGATCGCCGCCGGTCGACACGGACCAGCGAACCTCGGACAGCATCGTGACCGTGCGGAACAGCCCCGCGTCGCGGCCCCAGTTGTCGACGTGACCCGCTGGTTCGTCGGTCAAACGGTGGAACATCGCTGCGCTCTCAGAGGCGGCCGCGGCGACCCGGCGCGTTGGGAAGTCGACGACGCGACCGACTGGCGAGTTCGATGAGGGGCTGGTTGCGGGCATCAGGCGCTCACTTCGTCGGGTATGACTTGTTCGGCGGCGGGCACTCGGGCGGGCTTGCGAATGATCCTGGGCCAACGGTAGAGGTGGTCGATGACCTCGGTCGTGCTGGTGGCGGGTGTCATGCCGAGCAGTGCCTGCATGCGTCCGTTGTCCGCAAGGCGACCGCGGGTGAGTGCTTCGCCGATGTGGTCGGGGATGGGTGCGCCAGTGATATGTGAGACCTGGCGTGCGATCCACCACTGCGGACCGAACAGCGGCAGCGGAATGCGTTGGCCGCGGCGGATGGCGTGGAGGCAGGTGATTGCGCCGGGTGCCACCACGTTGACTGGGCTCGACAGCTGGTTGCGAGCAGCGGCAACGATCGCGCGGGCGGCGTCACGGTGCTCGATGACGGCGAATGGGGGGTCGCTGGTGGCGTTGAACGGCACCACCGGCTGGCGCAGGAGGCGGCCGAGCGGTGACGGTACGTGGGGCCCGAGCACCGAAGCGAGGCGGACGGCGCCGACGGTGACACCCACGCGCTCGGCCACATTGTCGGCCGTGCGTTCGATGTCGGCAACGGTGCGGCCCC
Organism: Candidatus Ilumatobacter isfjordensis; assembly: GCA_964199985.1. Taxonomy (GTDB): domain Bacteria; phylum Actinomycetota; class Acidimicrobiia; order Acidimicrobiales; family Ilumatobacteraceae; genus Ilumatobacter_A; species Ilumatobacter_A isfjordensis. Next base: position 9,665 of record CAXMZV010000039.1, read on the forward strand.
ATTCACTTGTGGGGCGCAGCGAGGCGTCTTCGTCTGGGCGAGTGAGTGACCCGGGTCCGCGGCCGTAGATCTCGATGCCGCTTCGCACGATGATGCTGTCGAGCGCACGACACTCAGCGGCAGCGCCGAGTACTGACACGGCAGCTTGGTCGGTGAGCGCCGCGGCGACACGGGGTGCAGCACGTGCGTCGGGTTCCCACACGCCCACGTGGACCAGCACGTGCGGATTGAACTGGGTGATCGTGTCGACGATTCGGTCGTGATCGTCTGGAGAAATGCGATGGAAGCTCGTACGCTGCAGGCGACGACGCGGGGGATCAGCGTCGATACCGGCCAGTGAACCGACCCACGGCTCCTCTTCGAGGAGACTGGCCACCAAAGTGCCGAGTTCGCCACCCACACCACTCACGAAAACCCGCCGCCCTGCCATGCCTCTCGAAGATACTCGGACCCGACGCCAGTTGATTGGTTCAACCCTCGGCGCAGCGGTCACATTGGCAGGTGTGAGCCAATTGTTCGGGAGTGCTGACCGGGTGGCAGCGCTGAGCGCGTCGGTCGCCGGGCCGGCCGGCGCGGTTGATCCGGCCGTGCGATTGGGGATCACGGGCAAGCTGACGTTTCCGATCGACACGAACCCCGAGTACGGCTCGTTGGTCTGCTTGAACAACTTCGGCGGGCGAAGTACGGCAAATGGTTCGTGCAATCACGCCGGTGTCGACATCGGCAACGACGAGATCAGCGGTCAGGGCCGGCCGCTGTTGGCCTGTGTCGACGGCTTTGTGCACAAGGACGAGGCGTTCAGTAGCGCAGGGCTCACGCGCATCTTGCGCGACGGGCTCGGCACGTACTACCGCTACCACCATCTCGACAGCTACGAATCGTCGCTCAACGAGGGTGATCCGGTGACAGCGGGCCAGGTCATCGGCTACATGGGGAACACCGGGAACACGAGCTGGAGTCACCTCCACTTCGAGATTTGGCTGGAGAGCCTGACGCCGAGTCAGGCGACGATCATCGACCCGGTGCCTCGCCTGCCGTTCCCGCTCGAGGGCGTCACGCTCCGGGAGCCGACGTCCTGCTCGAGCTGATCTGTACTGCGCTGTGTTGGTGATCGAACCGTCAGAATCTGCAAAAGTTACGGTTCCGTGACGAAATGGTTGCCATGTTCGTCATACACTGCGCTCAAGCCGTCCCCCAGACGTGCCGAAGCACTGTTGTTGCCATTGCGCCGTCTGGAGTATCCGGACGACGTGATGTGATTCGACCACTCCCTCATGAACGATCGCACCGACCTCTCTCTCGGCGAGGAGCACCGCCTCTCTCGACGCCGGATGATCAAGACCTCGCTTGGCGCGGTCGCAGGCATCGTCGCGGTCAGCAAGGTGGCAAGCGCATCGTTCCCCGGCGGGTTCAACGGAGCTGCTGGCCCGTTGCAGAACACCGAACTCGAAACCGCTGACCGGATCACTCCGCCCTCGACGACGACCACGACGACACTTCCCCCCGTTCCCAACGGTCAGATCATGTTCCCGATCGATGCGCTCCCCGGGGAGTGTTGGATCAGCGACAACTTCGGCGACTGCCGCGGCAGCAACTGCTCGCGTCGCCACGAGGGTCTCGACATCTCCGGAAATCGTGGCGCTGACTTGTTCGCCGTCGTCACGGGGCGCCTCACGAAGAAGTACGTAGACCGCGGCCTCACCTATGGCGCCGGCAACGGCTGGACGCTGTACGACGAGACGACCGAAATCACCTACAAGTATTTCCACATGGGAACCCATGCGGCGGGCCTGGAAGTCGGCGATGTCGTCGAGCAAGGCGCCGTGATCGGGACGGTTGGTAACACCGGAACGTCAGGTGCCAACAGCGACAGCAACTTCCACTTGCACTTCGAGTACCGACCCGGCAACGTCGCGCAAGACCCGCGACCGCTGCTGGCCCGCCATCCCAACTGCACCTGGTACGGCGAGTGACGCCGATCGCCCAGACGGTCTGATCAGCCGAGGCCGCGGTCGTCCTGCTTCAGCGCCGTGTCGATGCACAACGCGCTGGCGATGATGAGGGTGTTCAGCGGTTCGGGCATGCGCTGGTGGATCTGCACGACGTAGTTGTCGGCCGTGGTGAACATCGTCTTGGCGAAGCCCTCGAAGGTCTTCGAGATCCGAGCGACCTCGATGCCCGCTGCGTCCTCGATCCTGAAGTTCCATGCACGCCAGTTCTCGGCCTTGATCGCGCCGAGTGTCTGTCCGCCCGACTCCAGGCCGAACTTGATCTTGCCCATGACGTTTCTCTGGACGATGCGTCCGATCTCGCCGCCCTCTGGGTCCTGGACGACGACCGAGGACTTGATCATTTTGCGTGGCCGGGTGAGCTGCATGATCACCTGGCCGGCGTTGTCGGTGACGTGCAGCTGATGCGTCATGAACTGGTCGAGGCTGCTGACGAGGCGCATGGCCTTCTTCATGCTCGACTGTCCGACCTGGTCGACGCTCGCGATCTGCTCGCCGTTCTGATCGAACACGCCGTACTGGTTGTTCAGCTCGATGATCTTGACCTTCTGATTGACCACCAGCACGGGCTCGGTCATCAGCGTGCCGCCGCCGCCTTCGACCTTGCCGGTCAGCCCGGCGCCGCGATGGCCGGTGTCGGAGAGCTGCCGCTGGATCTTGTCGGCACGTCCTTCTTTGCCGACGGTGAGGCCGGTCTCGAGACGATCGAGTTTGCTCGCCTTCGGGGCACTGACGGGGTCGGTGCTCTGTTGTCCGCCGGTGCTGACGTGGTCGGTCCAGGCGTTGCCATCCCAATACCGCAGCTCGGCGCGGCCGTTCGGGTCGGGGTACCAGTTGGCCGGAGTCGTCATGCTCGGCACCCTAGGTGAGCGCGGCCGACCGGGGTGCCGAATACCTTTCCGTCTGACACGAAGGTGAGGCGTGGCGAAATGATGACGAAGGTCCCAGCCGGTTGCACCCGTCGGGACGTCGCGGGTTCGTAAGCTGTGGGGATGAGCTTCTGGCCGAATTCCGAACACTGGAGCGTGAAGATCCCGCTCGACACGCAGCATCAGCGCCTCGACGTGCTCGCCGAGACTGGCGTCGTCGTCTTGAAAGATGCCGACTTCGACGTCCCTGAGTCTGAGTACTTGGCCCTCGAGTACATGGATTGGAAGTCGGGTGGCGACACGAACTTCGCCCCGATCGCCACGGCCGACGGCGAGCTCGACTGCCGCGGATTCTGGGACAAGGGCAAGACCGACAAGGACGCGGTGTGGACGTCGAACGCCGACGTGGCGCCGAGCATCAAGAACTATGTCGACGGCGTGGGCGCCAACTTCGGGCGAGTGCGCGCCATCAAGCTCGAGCCGCAAGATCGCGAGGCCGCCATCCGCAGCCTGCATCGCGACGACAACAACCGCTTCAACCCCGATGACGAGGGTTGGGTCGTGCGGTCGTGGGTCGAGCTCACGGACAACCCCGACAGCTACATGATCCTGATGGACAACGATGCCGACGGCCTGCCCGACGCGTCGACCGAGGTCCGCGTCCCGTTGCACAAAGGCGCCCGCTTCGTCGTCGACACGCAGCGCCTCTGGCATGTCGTCGTGCACCCGGGTGCCGAGTCGCGCTACGCACTCATCACGAGTTTCGAGTCGAGCCCTGTGCTCGACAACTGGATCGCCGCCGAAGCCACGAACTGAAACGGTCACTCTGTGCCAGGCACAGAGTGACCGCTCTGCTCGATTCGATCAGGTCAGCGTGGGCGGGTGACCCCCACGGTGATTCCGCCGAACGCAATGAGCCCGAATGCGAGAAGCATCAGCGGCAACGTGGTGCTGTTGGAGCCTGTCGCCGGGAGGACAGCATTGGGGTCAACGGTGGTTGGCGCCCGCGGTGATCGGGACCGCTGTCGTGGCGACGAGTGCTTGATCCTTGACCGTAACGATCGCGGTCGTCAGGAAGTCGGCGATCGTGAACTGCGCTCCGGGCCCGGCGATCTGCGCTCGTGGCCGCTCGTCGGCGGTGACTTCGGCGGTGCCGTCGTATCCGTCAGGACCTGAGAAGCCAAGTGTGTAGGGGTCGATCGGGAGCGTGAACGTTGCCGATGCGTTGCCGGTGCCGGGGTCGGCGGCGGTCGCAACGATGGCGCCGGTGTTGTCGTACACCTCGATCAGGAACTCGGCACCGTTCGCCGCTCGACCGGAGTCGTTCACGACGACGAGGTCGACATCGATCGTGTCGGTCACGTAGGTGTTGGTGATCGTGCAGTAGGTGTCCGGCGCCTTGGGTGAGTGGACGAAGTCGAACGCTGGCGACCGCAGCTTCTCGGTGTTCCCCAGGTCTCTGTCAACCGGCTCGCAGTCCATCTGGTCGGCGATGTAACCGTATAGTCAGGAAGCAGTTCACCGAAGGTGTAGCTGCCGTTCGGCAGCGGGATCGCCACCAGGCTCGGCGAAGAGTTCGGGCGTGATGGCATCGGCCATGGCCTGAGCCTCACCGTTCGGGTCCTCGATCTCGATTTCGATCAGCACGTACTGGGCGGTTGGCTCTTGGCCGGCGTCAGCGGAGCCGGCGAGTGCGAATGTTGCACTGAGTGCGATGAACGCTGCCGCAGCGGCGAGCCCTCGTTTGCCGTGAGCTGTTGTCATGGTGATCCCCTT
>CAXMZV010000040.1:0-14308 GCA_964199985.1 Candidatus Ilumatobacter isfjordensis
CATCGGGTGTCAGGGTCTCATCGAAGGTCGCTTCGACCCGACGTCGACCCCCCACCCCGACGACCTCACCCCGCTCAGCACCCACACCGACGAGGACGCAGTCGCCCAGACCGGATGCGCCGAGCTGTCGAAAGGCCAGCGTGAATGCTTCACACTCGTTGATCGACACCCCCGGAAAGAGGACGAGCGCGATCTGCACGGCTTCAGTGTCGCACACGCTCCTCTCTAGGGTCACCGCCATGACTCCCACCAGGACCAGCGCACGAGACCGACTGTCCACGACCGGTGTCTGGTACTTCACCGATGCGATGACCAGCGGGCAAGCTGCCGAGACGGCGGGACGGATCGAGTCGCTCGGCTACTCGACGATGTGGATGCCCGACACCGTTGGCCGCGACCCGTTCGCACACATCGCCTGGCTCGCATCGCAGACCGAGACGCTGCAATTCGCCACCGGTATCGCCAACATCTTCCATCGGCATCCAGGCCCGATGAAACAGGTCGCCAACACGCTCGCTGAGCAGACTGCAGGTCGTTTCGTGCTTGGCCTCGGCGTGAGCCACGGACCCCTCGTTGCGGGTCTGCGCGGCCTCGACTACTCCAAGCCACTCACACAGATGCGCGAGTACCTGGCCGCCATGGAAACCCAGCCGTACATGGGCATCGCGCCGGAACACGAGCCGCTGGTGCTGCTTGCTGCGCTCGGCCCGAAGATGCTCGAGCTCTCTGCCAGTGCTGCCGACGGCGCCCACCCGTACTGGACCACGCCCGAGCACACGGTCATGGCGCGAGAGACCATCGGGCCCGACGCGCTGTTGTGTGTCGAACAAAAGGTCATCCTGAGCACCGACGCAGATGTTGCCCGCTCGGCCGCCAACAAGCAGATCGATCGGTACGCCGCCCTACCGAACTACCGCAACAACTGGAAGCGACTCGGCTTCACCGAGGACGAGATCGAGCAGCGTGACCATCGCTTCGTCGACGCGGTGGTCGTGTGGGGCGACGAGGACCAAGTCCGTGCGGGCGTACAGGCCCACTACGACGCTGGTGCGGATCACGTGTGTGTGCAGCCGGTCAATCCCGATGGCGGCCTCGGCGTCGACTGGAACGTGCTCGAAGTCCTCGCACCCACGTCCTGACACCCACCATCGCGTTTGCGGTCACGCGAACGTACACAGCCTGTGCAGATTGATGACCGCAAGCGGGAGGGGAGCGTCAGGGCGCCGGGAGTGACACGACAAACCGGGCGCCACCGAGGTCGCTCGATTCGACGGCGACTGATCCACCGCTGCGCTGCACCACGCCAGCGACAACCGCCAGCCCGAGTCCTGCGCCGCCAGCGTCGCGGGTGCGGGCCTCGTCGAGCCGCGTGAACCGCTCGAAGACCGCTTCCCGATCAGCCTCGGGAACGCCGGGACCGTCGTCATCGACAAGGAGCGTCACGGCGTTGGCGGTCGACGTCAGCGACACGGCGACGCGTTCGTTGGCGTGACGGGTTGCGTTGTCGAGCAGATGGGCCACCACTCGGGCGAGTTCGTCGGGTCGTCCGAGTACGCGCCCCGCCGACACCGCCGACACGTCGACCGGGACGCGACGAAGACGGTTCGCCTCGGCAAGCACAACGTCGTCGAGATCGATTTCCGTCGTCGGCGCCGCCACGCCCTCGTCGTGCCGCGCCAGCGACAGTAGATCGTCGATGATCGTGGCCATCCGCGTCGACTCCTCGAGGACGCCTGAGGCCAGCGCCTCGACGTCAGTGAGGTCCGGCGAGCGCAACGCCACTTCCGCCTCACTCTTCAGCACCGCAACCGGTGTCCGGAGTTCGTGACTGGCATCAGAGACGAACCGTCGACGACTGGCGTCGTCGCTCTCGAGCCGATCGAGCATGCCGTTCACCGTGTTGGCCAGGGTGGCGATCTCATCGCCACTCGCGGGAACCGGCACTCGTTCGCTCAAGGTTCCACCCGTGATCGTCGCTGCCTGTGCAGTGATCGCGCGGACCGGACGAAGGGCCCGTCCGGCGAGCAACCACGTCACGAGCGCGCCTGCGAGCACGGCGAACGGAAACGCTAGCCACAACGCACTGCGGACTCGCCCGACGGTTCGATCCACCGAGCCGGCCTCGCCTGACACGAAGTACTCGACGCCGCCGACTTCTCGGACTCCCGTGACGGTCCGGCCGGTCTCGTCGAATTGTGCGAAGAACGAATCGTCAAATCCACCGGTGTCAACGACGTCGACCGGGAACTCGTCGAATGGCGAGATGGTCGGTGAGAAACCCCCGTCGAAGAGCCCGAAGAAGGTGAGGATCGGCTGATTCAACGCTGTCGGGTCGATCGCCTCGAAGGTCTGCGCGCCCGAGGCGTCGACGCGCAGGAACGTGTCGCCGCCCACCGCCACGACGAGGTCGTCGCTTCCGCCCGATGCGATGAGTTCCTGCAACTTCTCGTCACCGATTTGATTGAGCACGATGTCCCCAGCGATGAAGTCGAAGACGTCGAAGAACCCCGGCGAATCGTCGAAGAACCCCGGCGAATCGTCGAAGAACAGGGACTGCAGTTCGGCGTCAGCATCAAGGATGTCGTCGACGAGCGCACGCTCGACGAGCGACGGTGCCAGTACCGCGGCCGCCGCCGCGATTGCTGCAATCAGCAGGCCAATCACGATGGTGAGTCGAAGGCGAACACTCATGCTGCGACCGCCAACTGGTATCCAGCGCCGCGCACGGTCCGCACGGCGCCCTTGCCCAGTTTCTTGCGCAAGTACCCGACGTACACCTCGACGATGTTCGGGTCGCCGTTGAAGTCAATGCCCCAGACGCTGTCGAGCAGTGCAGTCTTCGACACGACGTTCGGAGCGCGCCGGGCGAGCAATTCGAGCACGGCAAACTCGCGATGGGTCAGCTCGACCGTGTGCTCTCCTCGGGTGCACTGCATCCGACCGGACGACAGCGTGAGGTCGCCAACGGCAATGGTGTCATCGACCGATCCGGCCTGGCGGCGCAACAGCGCACGCAGCCGAGCGTTCAACACCACGTGTGCAAACGGCTTGCGGAGATAGTCGTCAGCACCGGTGTCGAGCCCCTCGGCTTCGTCGTACTCGCCGTCCTTCGCGGTCAACATCAAGATGGGAGTGGTGTTGCCGGCCTCGCGCAGTTCGCCGCACACCACGTAGCCGTTCTTGCCGGGCAACATGATGTCGAGCACGATTGCCGCGTAGTCGACTTCGGTGGCCTGCCAAACCGCATCGATGCCGTCGTGCACGACGTCGACGTCGTAGCCCTCGGAGCGCAAGCCGCGCGCGATGGAGTCGGCGAGTCGCACCTCGTCGTCAACCACCAATATCCGCATCAGCACAGTCTGGCCTGGCTTCCTGAGCGAAACCTGAGAACGCCGTGAGGCGAGATCTCCGAATCTCAGGTTGTTCTCAGGTGGCTCCCGCAGAATGAACGACATCGCCACACCCGTGGCGCCATTCCATCAAAGCAATCAAAGGACCAGGCATGACCTTCCCCCCGCCCGACCCAAACCAGCAGATCAGTCCCACGACCGAACCCACCACAACTCCCGCCGGCAGCTCCCCCCGCCGAACCGCGTCGATCGTCGCCCTGACCTCCGGCCTCCTCGTCGGCGGCGTGCTCGTCGGCAGCCAGTTCGTTTCAGCGAACACGCCCAGCATCGCCGACGACCCGACGACGTCGTCGACCGACGATCCCGACACGGAAGCTCCGAGCGACGAGACGACTGAGTCCAACACAGACGAGTCTGACGGGGACAAGGCTGACTGGATGGACCTGGGCGGCCTGTTCGATCTCGACCCCGAGGTCACGGCACAGTTCGAGGAGTTCGAGGCGTGCATCTCCGAGCAGCTCGGCGGCCTCGACGTGTTCGGGGGCTTCGACGTGATCGGAGAGAACGGTGTCATTCCACCGTTCGAGAAGCTCGAAGACTTCGACTTCGACATGCTCGAGGGCTTCGAGATTCCATCCGGCGTCTTCGTCGAAGCAGGCGGCGACACTGGCTTCTACGAATTCGGTGACGACGACGGCACGATCACGATCACCAAGTCCGGCGATGACGTCAGCGTCAGCTCGGACGGCGATGTCAGCGTGCAGACGTTCGAACTGCCCGACTTCGGCGCCGACGGTGACTTCTCGTTCCCCGAGATCACCCCTGAGCAGAAGGCCGAGCTCGACTCCACATGGGAAACCGTGGAGAACGCATGCGGCGATCTGCTGCCCGACGACTTCTTCGGCGGCGTGCTCGACGGCGTCTTCAGCGGCGGACCGTTCGAGATCCCCTCCGACGGCTGACCAGCGAGTCGGGCATCAACGTCCCGAGCGCCTCCTCCCCCCGTCCTCTCCGTTTGCGGTCACGCAGATGTACGCAGCGCGTGCAGATCGATGACCGCAAACGGGTTGGAAACCGGCCGCAGGATTATCGTCATCGGCAGTGACTGCATCGACGGCCAGTTTTGGAACCACGCGCGACCGACTCACGCAGCGCCGCCGCCACTGGGCCACAGCCAACCCGAAGGCGGCCATCCTGCTCATCCACGGCATCGGCGAACACTCCGCCCGCTATGAGCACGCCGGTGATGCACTGTCAGACGCCGGCTTCGATGTGCTCTCGTTCGATCAGCGTGGCTTCGGTGAGACCAGCGGGCGGCGAGCCTTCGTCACCGACTTCTCCGAGTACACCGACGATGTTGCCGACTTGCTCGCTGAACGCAGGGGGCTCGCCGTCCCTGTGGTCCTGATGGGACACTCGCTCGGGGGCCTCATCGCAGCGACATACCTCGTCGGCACGGATCCGCAGCCGGACCTCGCGGTGCTCAGTGCACCTGCGCTCGCCGCCGAGATTCCGCGCTGGCAGCGGGTCGCCGTTCCTGTCCTGAGCCGGGTGTCACCACGTCTGCATGTGAAGTCCGACTTCGACGGCTCAGTCCTCAGCCGTGACGAAGCGGTCCAGCAGACGTACGACAACGATCCGCTGCGCGTCGACGGTGCCACTGCGTCACTCGGCCGCCAGATCATGACGGCGATGGCTTCGACGTCGGAGCAGATCGACCGCATCACATTGCCGACCTATGTACTCCACGGCGGCGATGACGCCTTAGTTGAACCAGCTGCGTCGGAGCCCATCGGCCGACTCGCCAACGTCACCCGCAAGGTCTGGCCCGGATTGCGGCACGAGTGCATGAACGAGCCCGAGTGGCCCGACGTCATCGCCGGCATCACCACCTGGCTCGACACCCAGCTCTCTGCCTGAATCCGTTTCACCTCAGGATGAAAACGGATTAACGACATGATCCTCAGGGTTGGCGGCGGACCAGAGCGACGCCGAAGTCGTTGGCAGGATCGGTGAAGAACGCGCCTTCAGCAAAGCCAACTTCTGCGAGTTCAGCCAACAGCTTGCGCTGACTGAACTTTGTGGAGATCTCGATGCGCAACTCTTCGCCCGGTTCGAGTCCGACGTCGAGATCGAGTGCTTCGATCCGTGCCCGCTCGGGCTCATTCGCTCGGAGCCGCATGTCGATCCGCTCTTCGCGACCGTCCCAGAACGGTACATAGTCGAAGTTGCCGACATCGAGGTTGCCGTCAAGCTCACGGTTGATGACGGTCAGCGCATTGCGGATGAACGCGTCCGTCGTGCCCGCACTGTCGTTGTACGCAGACAGGAGCCGGTCGATCGGTTTGATCAAGTCGACGCCCAACATCACCCAGTCGCCCGGTTCGAGCACGTCGGCAAGGGCCCCGAGAAATGCCGTGCGTTCTTCTCGATAGAAGTTGCCGATCGTTCCACCGAGGAAGGCGACGAGGCGCGTGCCGCCGGTCGGCAAGCGATTCAGGTGCCGGTTGAAGTCACCGGTCACCGGTGACACCTCAAGATCGGGATACCGCTCGCCCAGCATGGCGGCGGCATCGAGCAGCGTGGCCTCGCTCACATCGAGCGGAACGAAGCGTTCGATCTCTCCGTGCGCAACGAATGCGTCGAGCAGCGTCCGCGTCTTGTCGCTCGTTCCCGAGCCCAGTTCGATCACCGTGGTCGCAGCGGTCATCTCGGCGATCATCGTCGAATGGTCGGCAAGAATCTGACGCTCCGCCTCGGTCTGGTAGTACTCGGGGAGCCGAGTGATCTGGTCGAACAAGTCGCTCCCGCGGTCGTCATAGAGCCAGCGCGGCGGGACGGTTCGCGGACGGCGTTGGAGCGATCGACGCAGTTCGGCGTGCGCGTCGACGGACGTTGTGTCGTTGTCGGCACGCTCGGGGGCGTGGACGGTGTTGTTGGTGGTCTGGTCGGTGTGATGCATGGGAGGCTTTCAGTGCCGGTCGGTGGCGAGTCGGACACCCGACGCATGCCACCGCGTGTGCGGATGGAAGAAGTTTCGATAGGTGGCTCGGGTGTGGGCCGGCGGGGTGAAGACACAACCACCGCGCAACACCTGCTGGCCGGACATGAACTTGCCGTTGTATTCACCGATGGCGCCGTCGGCCACTCTGAATCCCGGGTACGGCTCGTACGCCGACGAGGTCCACTCCCAGCAGTCGCCGAACATCTGGCGGAGGCCGCCGGTCGGCGCGCCCGCTGCAGCCGGGTGGAAGCTGAAGTCGGCACGTCGCTCGTCGAGCACATTGCCGCTCAGGTCGAGACCGCTGGCGGCGTGTTCCCACTCGAATTCGGTCGGCAGCCTCGCGCCGGCCCAGGTGGCGTAGGCGTCAGCTTCGTAGTGCGACAGGTGAACGACCGGTTCGTGCGGGTCAACCGACCGAAGGCCGGTGAGCGTGTGGATCCACCAGCGGTCGGCGTCATCAGGGTCGGGCCGCCAGTACTCGGGAGCACTCCATCCCTCGTCGGTCGAGCGGTACCAGCCATCGGACTTCCACAACTCGGGTCGCTGGTAGCCGCCGTCGGCAATGAACTCGATCCATTCGCCAGCGGTGACCAATCGATCAGCGAACGCGAAGTCATAGAGACGGACCTCATGCTGCGGACCTTCACTGTCAAACGAGAAGTGACCGTCCGCGAGAAGATCGACGCCGATGTCAGCGATGCCGCCGGTGAAGTCGACCCAGTTCGCTGGGCCCGGGTTGGCGGCCGGCGCGACCACCTGGTCGCTGTAGGCCGGGCCGACCGCAGGATTCATCGACAGCACGTGTTTGATGTCCATCAGGAGCAGTTCCTGATGTTGCTCTTCGTGATGGGTGCCGAGCATGACGACGTCGGTGACGTCGGTATCAACACCGCCAGCAAGCAACTCGGCCATTTCCTTGTCGACGTGTGCGCGGTAGTCGGCGACTTCGCTCATCGACGGCCGCGTGACCAGGCCCCGGTGCGGCCGCGGATGTCGGGCGCCCACTGCCTCGTAGTAGCTGTTGTAGAGGAAGCGATATTCAGGACGATCCCACACTCGATCGCTGGTTCCGTCGGCATGCAAAGCGAATTCCGCGAAGAACCACGTCGTGTGCGCACGGTGCCACTTGGTGGGGCTGGTGTCGGGCATCGACTGCACCACTTGGTCTTCCGCAGACAATGGTGCGGCCAGCCGTTCGGTGCGCGCACGCACCTCGGCGTATCGCGTTGCAAGATCCTGTGCTTCCGGAGCCATCCCACTACTTAACCATCGGCGACAGGGAATTAGTCCGCGCAGGCGCCGAACAGGGGGTGAATTGGCGCGATGGGTGAGTTGGCGGTGGGCCTCACGCCACCGCTGACTCGGTCAGCGGTCGGTCAGCGCCACTACGTTCAACCCATGGACATCGGCCTTTACATCTTTCCCACCGACCAGACCATCAACGCCGTGGAGTTGGCCAAGGTGGCAGACCAGGCCGGCTTCGAGTCGCTCTGGTTTCCCGAGCACTCACACATCCCTGTCAGCCGGGCCACACCCTGGGGTGGCCGGGCCGGGGCCCCTGACCTCCCCGAGTTCTACTGGCGCACGCATGACCCGTTCGTCACGATGGGTGCCTGCGCGTCGGTGACCGAAAACATCAAGCTCGCAACAGGCATCTGTCTGGTCGCACAGCGCGACCCGATCCACACCGCGAAGGAAGTGGCCAGCGTCGACTCGCTCAGCGGTGGGCGCATGCTCTTCGGCATCGGCTACGGCTGGAACAAGGAAGAGATGGCGCAGCACGGTACGGCGTACAGCGAGCGGCGTGACCTCCTCCGCGAGAACATCCTGGCAATGCAGGCGCTGTGGACTGAGGACGAGGCGTCGTTCAGCGGCGACCATGTGCAGATCGAGCCGAGTTGGGCCTGGCCGAAGCCCACGCAGCAGCCACATCCGCCGATCATCCTCGGTGGCGCGGCCGGCCCGAAGACCGCTGCCCACATTGCGGAATTCTGCGATGGTTGGATGCCCATCGGTGGACGCCACTCCGTCAGCGGTTTCGACGAGGTGGCCAAGGCCTGCGAAGCGATTGGACGCGATCCGAAGTCAGTCGAGCTCGGCGTCTTCGGCGCCCCCGCCGACGAAGCCAAGCTGACGGAACTCGCCGAGTCAGGTGTGTCACGGGCCGTGTTCACGCTGCCGCAGGGCCCGCGCGACGAGGTGCTCGCCGAGGTCGAGCGCGTTGCGCCGTTGATCGACGCGATGCGCGACGCCTGATCGCCAGCGACGTCCTGCAGCAAACGGGCTGCAAACGACCGATCACGACGTCGAAACACGCCGGTCACGTCGCACTGCGACGATCGACGCATGATCAACGACACCCCATTCATCGTTGCCCTCGACCACCCCTCTCTGATCGAGGCCGTCGATCAGTTCGCCGACGAGCTGCGCAGTGAGCAGCGGTTCTTCGGACCACGTGCGGCGTCTGCGCCATTCCCGTCGTTGATCAATCGCGTCACGTCAGCGGGAGGGACTCGGCTGGGCGCCATGGTCGACGGACAGATCGTCGCCATGGCGCGAGTCGAAGCCTCCGGTGACACGTCGATTGCAGTGGTGGCCGACTGGCGTGGACGTGGCGTCGGACGGACGCTGCTGACAGCGACGGTGCGACGAGCCGGTCAGCTCGGAATCAGCAGATTGGTTCTGCGTTCGAGCCTGCGGAGCCGATCAGTCGCGACGCTCGGTGCGTCGGTCGGAGCGGTGGCCGTCGATCAGGGTCGCGGTCGTCTCGATCTGATCTTCCCGACCGACGACGCAGCACGGACCGCCTGACGCACGCACCCCGCGCTTTCCGTCAGGCGCGCGCTGGCAGGAGGGCCATGGTGCGCGTCGGCCCGTCGCGGTTGGGGATGACCACCGCGGTGAAGTCGGTTGCTCCGGCAGCGGCGATCGGATCGAGACCGGCGTTGACCGTGTCTTCGTTGCCGATGAGGCTGATCTCTTCCACCCCGTGGACACCCTCGATGTCGAGCATGGCGCGATACGAGGGCAGGGTCGCGTAGTCGGCTGCGGATCGTCGGTGACGCAGACAGGAAGGCAGCACACCACTCTGGGCGTCGATCGACCGGCGCCCGCGGCAGCGTCGTTGATGATGGGCACGATCTGCTGCTCGAGCGTCTTCGGCCCGACGCACCACAGGATGGTTCCGTCGGTGCGCTTGCCGGCCATCTTCAACATCTGCTCGCCAAGCGCAGCGACCATCGCCAGCGGCTTGGTGTCGGTCATCAACGCCGCCTGCTGGTCGAGCGACGACACTTCGCCTTGCAGGCTGGCGGTGCCGGTCTCGAACAGTGAATCGAGAATCGCGAGGTACTCCGACATGTGCTTGACCGGACGTTCCCACTTCATGCCCCAGCGGCCTTCGACGGATGGCTGGTGCGCCAGACGGCCGCTTGACGCAGCCTGCGCGGTCAGTGCGCCTGCAGCCATGACCTCGGGGTGGCGGGTCCACCGATTTTCACCTTCGGACCATACGCCGGGCTGCAACACTGAGACGATGGCACGAGACTCAGACCACACCACGCCTGGCAGCTGTCTCTGTGGCTCGGTTCAGTACACGGTGTCGGGATCGCTTCGTCCGGTCTGGCAGTGCCACTGCAAACGGTGCAAGAAGATCACCGGCAACTTCATGGCGGCATCGGGTGCCCCTGTGGCCAACATCGCCGTCGAACAGTTCGGCGCGCTGACGTGGTTCAGTCCCGATGACGATCCGAACGTCGCCTATGCGTTCTGTCGCCAGTGCGGCTCGTCGCTCTTCTGGCGAACCCTCGATCAGGATCCAGCTGCCGAATACTGGTCGATCTGCGCGGGCACGCTTGACGACACAGCCGGCCTCACCACCGAGGCGGTCTGGTTCAGCGATCACGCCGCCGAGCACACCCACCTCGATCCCGACGCCCAGCACCTCCCCTCCACCAACGTCTGACCGCGCTCCCCAAGGCGGTCAGTCTCGGAGCGTGCACCGCGGCACCGGGCTCATCGCAGCGGGGGACCGAGCCGACGAGCTGCGTCACCGCGGTAGCGCCGGGTTAGGTTGGGGCGCTTCCGGCGCACCTTCGACGCCGCTGCTTGGTGGAGTCAGTGACGAACGAATCGAACTTTCAACCAGCATCGCAGCGCCGAGTCACCAGACTGGCCGCCGCACTCGCTGAACCACGCCCGAAGACGTTCGGCATCGGCACGGATCGTGTCCAGACCCCCGCTGCGACGGTCGAACGGGTGTGGCCGCTGGCGTGCGTTGCCGGGATTTCTCGTCTCGCAGATGTGACCGGTCTCGACGATGTCGGCATTTCTGTCTGGTGCGCGATGCGACCGGTCTCGACAAACCTGTCGGTCTCGCAGGGAAAGGGTGTCACGAACGACGCTGCTCGTGCTTCGGCTGTCATGGAGTCGCTTGAGATGTGGCACGCCGAGCAGCACTTCGCCCCAATTGAGACTGCGACACTGACCGAGCTCAGCGACCGTGCCAACGCCGTCGCGGACATCGCCCGAATGGCGCGATACTCGACAGCTTCTGGCGAACCATGCAGCGAACTGGAGCCATCGTCACCGACGCGCTGGACGGCAGGCCTCGATCTGATTTCCGGCCAGCCCATGCTGGTGCCGTACGAGGCCGTGCACTGCGACGGCAGTCTCCCTCTCCATCCAACGGAGGGCGTGTTCATGCGCGGGTCGAACGGCCTCGCATCAGGGAACTGCCACACCGAGGCGGTGTTGCACGGGCTGTACGAAGTGGTTGAACGCGAACACCTTCGGCAAGGGTTCGACGGTGTCGACGAAGACGACGTGTTCGGCGGGGTCAGGTTCAGCGACCCGCGCCGTATCGATGCTTCGTCGATCGACGACCCCGAATTGCGAGGTGTGCTTGACCGCTTCGAAGCTGCCGGCATCGACGTCGGCCTGTTCGATGCGACGGGCAGTTGCGGGCTGCCAACAGTGATGGCCGTGACTCACGTCAACGAAGCCAGCGAACTGGCTCACCTCAACACGGTTCCCTCCGCGTTCGGATCAGGTACGCACCTGTCGAGAGTCATCGCTGTCTCGCGGGCCCTGACTGAGGCGGCGCAGGACCGTGCGACGGTGATCGCTGGTTCGCGCGACGACATCCCCAGAGAGGTGTACACGGACTGGTCGTGGGAGAGCGAGCAGACCCGCAGGTTGCTCGAAACACCACCCACAGTGCACTTCGGAGACTTGCCAAGCTGGTCATTCGAAGACCTTCGCGACGATCTCGACACCGCTGTGTCCCAGGTTCACGCTGCAGGCTTCAAGCAGATCATTGCCTGCGACCTGAGTCTGGACTCAGAACAGTCCAACGAGTTCCTCGGGGCCGGCGCAACATCGGCCGCGGCAGTCGTGAAAATTGTCGTACCTGGAGCTCGCATTGACGAACCGGAGCCCCCAGCACCATCACCGCTGCCCGCAGCACCTGCGGGCCTTCCAGGTGGCTACGCCTCCGACCTTGACCTTGACGCTGTCGCCAGCACGGGTATCGCGGTCTTTGCGGGTCCAACACTGCCTGGCGATCTCGGCCGCGACCTCCTCAAGGCGGCCTGGCTCCCGCCCGCGGAATGTGGAGACGTCTGGCGGGTGGTCCGGGCCGGAGCGCGCATTGTCGTACTGATCGATGGGCGGTATGCGTCGGTGCCGGCACCGTGGCACAAAGAAATCCACTGGGCTCTCGCCAACGGCGTTCGGGTCATCGGCGCAGCGTCGATGGGCGCACTACGCGCCGCCGAGATGCACCCGTTCGGAATGGTCGGTGTCGGACAGGTTTTCACCATGTATCTCACCGGCGCCATCACTGCCGACGATGAAGTTGCAATCGCGCACGGCGATGCGTCCACAGACTGGACGCAGTTGAACGACACGCTCGTGGATTGCAGAATCATCGCTGACGCCGCTGCCGGTGCCGGCGTCATCACTGCCGAGCAGGCCGCGGCCGTTGTTGCTGACCTGAAATCCGCCTTCTACCCGCACCGCCGGTTGCGAGAAAGCGCCCGCCGAGTGCTTGGAGAGGTCGCTGGGGATCAGCTGTTCAACTTCTCGCGAACTCTGCCGCGACCCAAGCAGCGAGATGCACTGCTCGCACTCGCCGTCGCAGCCAATCGGGCTCCGGCATCAGTAGCGCCGCGATTCGCTGACACGTCGGCCTGGGGTCTTGTCATGCGGACCGAGGCTGATTGGCCGGAACGCTGACAGCTCGAACGACCGAAGTCGCCAACAGGCAACATGGCCCAGGGTCCGAGCGATACGGTCGCGGCGATGAGCTGGAAACTCGTTCTTGACGGCATCGACTTCGGCGAGGGACCGCGTTGGCACGACGACCGCTTCTGGTTCAGCGACTTCTACCAGCACACGATCTCGTCGGTCGGCGCCGATGGCGCGCTAACCGTCGAGCACGCCGACGTCGGGCGTCCCTCCGGAATGGGATGGCTCCCCGACGGACGGCTGCTGTTCGTCGAGATGCACAGCCGGACGCTCCAGCGCGTCGAGGCTGACGGGGCGATTGCCGAACATGCCGACCTGTCAGGCGTGGCGACGGGTCACTGCAACGACATGGTGGTCGATACTGCTGGCAACGCCTACGTCGGCAACTTCGGATTCGACATGGAGGCAGGTGCCGACTTCGCCGCGGCATCGCTCGCGCTCGTGCGGCCCGACGGCTCCGTCGAGGTCGCAGCAACCGACCTCATGTTCCCCAACGGGTCGGTGATCGTCGATGCGGGCACGACACTCATCGTCGGCGAGTCGTTTGGCGCCAAGTTCGTGGCATTCGACATCGAACCGGACGCCACCCTGTCAAATCGCCGCACGTGGGCCGAGGTCGAAGGGATGGCTCCAGACGGCTGCACGATCGATGCCGAAAGGGGCATTTGGTTCTCCGACGCGCTGGGCAAGCAGGTGGTCCGCGTGACCGAGGGCGGCGACATCACTCATCGGCTCCCGACCGACGACCACACCTTCGCCTGCATGTTGGGCGGAAGCAACGGTGACCAGTTGTTCGCGCTGACGTGCGACGACTCGCACCCCTCCAAGGCCGCTGGCACAGGCACCGGCAAGCTGTTGGTGACGACAGTCGACGTCTCGCGCAACGCCACCGACCTTCCCTGACACGAACACGTTTGTGTTGGAGCTGCTGCGGACCGGTCCGCAGAAATCCCGACGCAAACGAAGTGAGCCCGGGACTGTCAGAGCACTTCGGCGCCGTACATCTCGCCGAGAGGTTCATTGATCAGCTCGAGGCGCTCACCGTCCGGGCCGGTGAAGTAGAGCGACGTGTCGCCGACGAGGAACGTGTCGACACCTGCGCCTTCGAGCTTGCCTTTCAGTCGCGTCCAATTGTCCGGCGGCACCGAGATCGCCAAATGATGGTGGCCACCGAGCACCTCGGCGTACTCCTCGAGGCCGAGGCCGGGAAAGTCGAAGAACGCCAAGGCGTTGCCGTTGCCGATATCGAAGAAGAAGTGCGTCGACCCCTCGTAATCACGGTTCTCGAAAAGCTCGGTCAACGGGAACTCGAGGAGGTCCTGGTAAAACGCGATTGTCCGCTCAACGTCGCTCGAGATCAGCGCCTGGTGATGCACACCGCGTGCTGACGGTGCCGCCCGCTCGCTCTTCGGTTTGAGGTACTTCGTACGCATCTGCGCCCACTCGTCTTCGCGATCGGGATGGTCGCCGTCGTGCGTGGAACCGAAATGCGGATTACTTGCCATCGCAACAATCTACTCGTTGCCTCCGTTTTCGTGAGCTTGCTGCAGTCACTGCCTGCAGCAAGCTCACGAAAAGCGACCGGGTCAGTACATCGACGACTCAACGCCATCCTGTTCACCGCGGGCTTGTGCGAGTTCGCCGACGAGACCGGTCTTCATCGCCTGGACGTCGCCCGCGACCGTGACCATTCGATAGCCGCGGC
>CAXMZV010000041.1:0-14274 GCA_964199985.1 Candidatus Ilumatobacter isfjordensis
CAGCGCGCTGATGACGAGCCCGATGCTGATGAATGCGTCGCCGATGTCGAAGCCGATGGCGGCGAAGTCCGGCTCGCCGAAGATCGCGGCGATGATCGGCAAGATGACTCCTTCGAGGATCGCGTCCACGATCGTCTTGAAATACAGCGCAAGGATCAGACCGACAGCGATGGTGACGACGTCACCCTTGTCGATGAAATCCTTGAACTCTGAGATCATGTTCCTCATAATTCTTCTCCTGAATTGGGGTTGTGGTTCTTCCCGTGACAGAAGTAGAGCACATCGGCGCTGCGATGATGTGTGATTCCCTCCGACGATCTCTCGGCCGCCGAAGTGGCAGACCGCAACCACCTCTGCGATTGCCTGTCGGAAACCGGCACCGAAAGACTCAGGGCCGATCCGGGTGGTGACCCATCCGAGCCCCTCGGTCGCGACACCTGCCCTGGGTAGATCTCGCCGAAGGGTGATGGCGAGTGACTAGCGGGCCGTCCAGCCGCCGTCGACGATGAGGCTCTGGCCGGTGATGAAAGTGCCGGCGGGGCTGGCGAGCAGGAGGAGGGCACGGTCGAGTTCGTGGGTTTCGCCGATGCGAGGGATGGGGCTGTTGGCCTTGACGAAGCGTTGGCTGCTCTCGTCGGTGTCCATCCCGTCGGTCATCTCGGACGGGAACCAGCCGGGACACAGCGCGTTGACCGTGATGCCCTTGCGTGCCCACTGCACGGCGAGCTCACGGGTCAGGTTGACGACGGCGCCCTTGCTTGCGCTGTAGTGCGCCTGCTTCACCGGCGACGACGCGACGTGGCCGAGCATCGAGGCGATGTTGATGATCGACCCACCGCCCGACTCGATCATCGACGGCGCGCACAACTTCGACAGATGCCACAGTGCGGTGACATTGATCTCCATCGAGCGTCGGAATACGTCGAGGTCCTCGTCTTCGATGGCCACCTGGCCACCCACGCCGGCGTTGTTGACGACGACGTCGATGCTCCCGAAGGCCGCGAGCGTGTCGCAGACGATGCGTTCACGATCCGTCTCAAGCGAGACGTCGGCGGTGACCACGACGGCAGAATCGGCGCGCACCGAGTTCAGCTCTGCCGCGAGTGCTTCAAGGCGGTCAGCGCGTCGTGCGGTCACGACAACGTTCGCTCCGACGGCGTGCAACACCCGCGCGAAGCGGTCGCCCAGGCCCGACGATGCGCCGGCCACAATCGCCACACGATCGTCGAGTCGGAACAGGTCGAGCGGCTGAACTGAGTCGGACATGGGGGCGAACGTAGCCCTCGTTCCGAAGCAGAATCGAACCACACCGATGTAATTGGTTCATACAACAGCGACCTGGCCGTCATCGCTTCGTCACACGTTCTCGCGCGATCGCGTGACGATCCCGACGGTCGGATGACAAATGTGCAAATAAGTGCAATTCAGTGATGGCCAGCGCATCAGGACAACTATGAAAGAGCACATGGACATCAGCCGTCGCACCTGGATTGCCGCCATCAAATTGGCCGTCGTGATCTCGACCATCGCTGCACTCGTAGCCGTGGCGGTGTCGACGATCGGACACGTTTCTGACGGAGCCATCGTGGCCGTCGTCGCTGTCGTGGCATTCGCCGCCAGCTGGGTACAGACGGGCCGAGTCCGCAGCGGCACAGCACCTGCTCGCGTCACTGTTCCGCGCAACGTCAACGTTCTCGCTCGCTGAATCGGTCGACGGACGCTCGCTGTGCGAGCATCCACGCATGACAGACGCTCGTCACGTTGTCCTCGTCCACGGCGCTTGGCACGGCGCCTGGTGTTGGGCCCAACTCCAGGCTGAACTCGACCGCCGCGGGATTCCCTCGCACGCCATCGACCTCCCCGGTCACGGCGCGTCAGTCCGTCCGCTCGGCGGGCTGCACCACGATGCTGCCCACGTCACCGACACGCTCGATCATCTTGGCCTCGACGATGTCGTGCTGGTCGGTCACAGCTACGGCGGCGCGGTGATCACGCAGGCTGCGGTCGGCAGGTCCGACCTGGCTCACTTGGTGTACGTCGCAGCGTTCGCACTCGACGACGGCGAGAGCGTGAACGGTGCCCTCCGGTCGTTCGAACGTCAGCCGGTCGCACTCGGCGCTGCTGTACAGATGCAGGACGACGGCACGACCACGCTCGACCCTGACCTCGCCGCGAGTGCCCTCTACGGCTCGTGTTCTCCCGAAGCGATCGCGGCCGCGCTTCCTCGTCTGTCGCCGCAGCCCATCGCCACGATGACCGAGTCGGTGGCGGGCTCTCCCCGCAACGACATCTCGTCGAGCTATCTCCGCTGTCTCCAAGACGAGGCGGTCCATCCGGTGCATCAGGCAGTGATGGCGTCACGCTGCGGCAATCAGATCGACATTGACACCGACCACTCCCCTTTCCTCAGCGCAACCGACGTTGTCGCCGACCACCTCGAACAGATCGCACGGTCATGACCGACATGAAAGTTCGGATCGGTTTCGGCCTCGGCACCCGAACCAACCTCCACGACGAGACCTACGGCACCGTCGTCGATGCGCTCGAGTCGCACCACTTCGATTCCCTGTGGCTGTCGGAGAAGATCAGTGGCGAAGCCCCGGACCCCTTGGTGGCGATGGCTTACGGCGCTGGCCGGACCACCAATCTCAAGTTCGGCACGTCGGTGATGGTGTTGCCCGGCCGCAACCCCGTCGTGCTCGCCAAGGAGCTGGCCACGCTCGGACGGATGTCGGGCGGTCGACTCCTGCCAGCGTTCGGGCTCGGTGTCGTTGACCCCATCGAGCAGCAGGCCTTCGGCGTTGAACGATCTGAACGAGCGAAGATCTTCAACGAGTCGCTCGACGTGATGAAGAAGTGCTGGACAGGTGAGCCGTTCGATCATCACGGTGACTACTTCAACTACGAAGGCGTTCGTGTCCTGCCGGCCCCGAAGCGGATGGACGTGTGGCTCGGTGGGCTCGCTCCATCTGAACTGAAGCGAGTTGGCCGCGTGGCCGACGGTTGGTTGCCATCGTTCGTCACCCCTGCCGACGCCGCCGCCGGACGCGCCGTCATCGAGGAGGTCGCGACCGAGCACGACCGGTCGATCGACGATGACCACTACGGCGTGCTCATCCCTTACTCATTTGGAGAGGTTCCAGACGTGCTCCTCCGCTTGCTCGCAAAACGCCGGCCCGACCTCGACGACGTCACCCAACTTGTTCCATCATCGTGGGACGGCGTTGCGCAACTGATTCAGCAGTTCGTCGACGTCGGCACCACCAAGTTTGTGGTGCTCCCCGTCGATGAGCCTCGCGACGCCGAACAGTGGAGTGCGCACATCGCTGAGGCGGCCGGTGCACTCCTCCCGCTCGAGGTGGGCTGAACGGGGTCGTCAGGTGCTCGAAGCCGCTGCGCGCAGGTCGTCGCCATTCCAGGCATCGGACCCGTACTTGACCACTCGATAGCTGTTGCCCGCCGGCATTCGTTCGACCGACAGCAGCAGGTTGCCCTCGGCATCGAATTCCTCGTAGACCGGCTGCAGTCCGCCCCACGTGACCAGTCGGGATCCATCTGGCTGCACGCGGGCTGCCCCGAGCCCACCACTCGACCGGCCGAGAGGCTCATCGATCTGCCACAGCAGTGTCGCCGTTCCGGCCAGGGCGTCGATGTCGTACGCCACTGCCCGCGCCGACTCCCCTGTCGTAGTGCGATTGTCGAACAACGTGAGCACGGTCCCGTTCAACCGGGCGTCGTGCGGACGGCGCGGGCCACCGAGTGGATCGTTGACGATGGTCAGTCGGGGCGCTCCGCTCTTGTTCGCTACGGGACCGCCGACTGGCTCGCTGGACAGGATCCAATCGAGGTCGCCACTCGTTCTGTCGACGCGGAACACAGCATCGAGATGCCGTGCGCTCACCACGTAATCGCCATCGTCCTGGAGATCGAGTGAGTTGAGGTGGAACAGATCGACTTCGCCAAGGTCAGGCAGCGCAATGTGGTTGTTGAAGCGCACCGGGAACTGGACCTCGTCGACGCCAAAGTAGTCGAACGTCTCCCATTCCCACTCGAGGGTTCCGTCGGCGGCGACTTCGCGAATTGACCCCGTGGCGACGAACTCGTCCGTCGTGTATCCGTCACCGAGCACCGAGACGTCCACTCCCGCACGGAGCGGGTAGCTCAACATCGTCCATCCCTCCGGCCGCTCGAGCAGCTCGTGGTGATCGAGCGGGAACATCGTCGGGTCGTCGGTGGTCGGCTCGGCGAGCACGTTGCCGTCGAGGTCGATCACCGTTCCCACTTCGTCGGCACCCACGCCGTACCCGGACGCATCGGCGGTGTCGTAGGAAATGGAGCCATCGGCGAGCCGCTGGGCGTTGATCGCCCACAGCCGCGACCGCTGGTACCACACCGGTGCTCCGAACTCGTTGAGGATGGCCACGTACGGCAGGCCTTCGGTCGCTGCGGTGAAGCCGGCGAGATACCACCCTGCTGACGGGTTGCCGGGTCGCTCGACCTCAAGCTTTGGGAAGTCCGCTGGCAGACAACGGAAGTAGTATGTCGCCGCCGGCGCACCAGCTCCGCTGACGGCGACCGTGACGATGTCATCGGTCTGCGGCTGAACATCCAGCGTCCCCTCGGGCCCCGGAGAGGCTCCATCGATCGACACGACAGCAGCGCGGTGCGGCAGCGCCGTGAACTCGATCTCGTTGAGGCCGGCTCCGCAGGTCATCGCGTAGTCAGTGCCAGTGGGGTCGAACGGGGGAAACACGTCGGCCCCGGTCACGTCGAGCAGTTCGAGCAGAGATCCGTCGGGGACGACCATCAGGCCAACGAGGTCCAGCACGACATCGGCCGCGCGCAGCGAGAGCACGCAGACGGTGCCCGCATCGCTCAGTTGGACGGTGAGGAGGTTGGACACGTCGCGATTCGGAAACGTGTTGAGCGTGGACACGAGTGGCGGCTCGTCGGAACAGGGAAAGAACGTCAAGAATCCTTCGGCGTTCGTGTTCAGACCGACCGCGTTGATCACGACTGCCGCAGCGTCGTCAACCCCCATCGTCGGATCGAGTTCGCGAACCTCGCCGGCAGCAAACGGACGGTCCCACGGCCCCAGGTCGCTGCGTGTATCGACGAGTCGGTGCTGCACGGGAACCAACTCGATCTCGGGGCCGAACGATCGCGTCGGCGCGTAATAGCCGACGACGTCCACGATGAAGTGCGTCGTACTCGACGTCTTGAAGCAGATCTGGCCCTGGCCTCCCCGACGTGTACCGATCCCGACGATGGCTGCCACGGCACGCGTGTCGTCTTCCGAGAAGTTCAGGTTCGACGCCAGCGGTGGCAACTCGCCGCAGGGGTAGGCCACCATCCAACCCCGTGATTCCGTTTGAGCCGCCGTCAGATTGATGACCACCGACGTCGCGTCCGCGGGAACGTACGAGCTCGCCACCTGCACGTTGCGAATCCCCTGCGCCGGCAGCTTCACCGGATCGGCAAGTTCACGAGTGTCGTATGCCCGGACCGGCTCGATCGGCCGGAATCGTGTTGGCCCATCGGTCCACCATCCCTGCACATCGACCACCATGTCGCTGGCGCGCACACTGAAGATGCAGACCTCCCGGTTCGCGTCGGGAACAGCGACGACAAGATTTGGTGTCGCCGCATCAGGTCGAGTGTTGAGGTTGGACGAGGGCGGCCGGCCGTCGGCACAGGGGAAGACCGTCATGAACCCCTCGCTCGCCGACACGGCAGTGACCGAAAGTGCAACAGCGCCGGCATCGGTGGGTACCGACGAATCGGCCAGAGCCAGTCGCAGTGTGCAGCCGTCCGCCACGATGCCCGAGTACCCGCCCAGACCGATGCGCGTGTCGACGACGCGTTCGGGAACGACCGAGACGTAACTCTCCAGCGCCGGCACGACCGGAGGCACGTCTTGCAGCGGATCCTCGCAGGTCACCGTGCTGGTCGCAGCTGCCTCGGCCAGCGGCGTCGCGGCTCCTGGGTGAACGACTCCGAGACCGGCGGCGAGTGCAGCTGCAAGGCCGACACACACAGCTCTCCGTAGGCTTGAGAGGCGCATTTCGACAACGGTACTGCGCCCGAACGTGTGCGGGCCCGCGGTCACTTTCGTTTCTGGATGTTCGCCCATTCGTCGCGTAAGCCGACGGTCCGATGGAAGAGCAACGGCGTTCGCTGGTCCGCAGCGAAGTAGCCCAACCGTTCGAACTGCACAACCTCGCCGGCTGGGGTGTCGGCCAAAGCAGGTTCGAGCTTGCACTCGTGCAGCAGCGTCCTCGACTCGGCGTTGAGATCGTCGAACGGATCGCCCGTTTCGCCGCCAGGCACCTCAGCCTCGAAGAGACGGTCGTACAGCGCAACCTCGGCATCCACTGCGTGGGCGGCGCTCACCCAGTGCATGGTCGACTTGACCTTGCGGCCGTCCGGTGCGTTGCCGCCCTTTGTCTCGGGGTCGTAGGTGACGTGCACTTCGACAATGTTGCCGTCGTCGTCGGTGACGAAGTCAGTCGCCGTGATGAAGTACGCGCCACGCAGTCGGACCTCGCGCCCTGGCGTGAGCCGGTAGTACTTGGGCGGCGGCTCGGCCTTGAAGTCGTCCTGCTCGATGTACAGCACCCCGGAGAACGGAGCGGTGCGAGTGCCATCCTCGGCGTTCTCGGGGTTGTTGTTCAGCTCGACGTACTCGACCACCGGCTCGCCGTCGATGTCGGTCGGCCAGTTGGTGATGACAACCTTGAGCGGTTCCAGGACGGCCATGCGGCGCTGAGCGACCTTGTTCAGCCGCGTGCGAATGAACGACTCGAGCAGCTCGATCTCATGACGGCTGTTGGTCTTCGACACGCCGATGAAGTCGCAGAACTCTCGAATCGCCGCTGCGGGGTATCCGCGACGGCGAAGGCCGCGGAGGGTCGGCAGGCGGGGGTCGTCCCAACCGTCGACCACACCGTCGGCAACGAGCGTCGCAAGCTTGCGCTTCGACGTGATGGTGTGCGTGAGTTCCAACCGCGCGAATTCGAACTGACGCGGCTGTTCAAAGGACAGCACACCGAGTTCATGCAGCTGATCGAGGTACCAGTCGTAGAGCGCCCGATGGGAGTCGAACTCGAGCGAGCACAGCGAGTGCGTGATGCCTTCGATCGCGTCGCTCTGGCCGTGTGCCCAGTCATATGTCGGGTAGACATTCCAGCTGTCGCCGGTGCGATGGTGCGACTCCTTGCGAATCCGATACATCACGGGATCGCGCAGCTGCATATTCTCGTGCTGCATGTCGATCTTGGCGCGCAGCACGTGGGCGCCCGCGTCGAAGTCGCCCCCTCGCATACCGGCGAACAGTGCGAGGTTCTCTTCGACCGTTCGATTACGGAAGGGGCTCTCGACTCCGGGCTTGCCGTAGCCACCGCGCTGTTCGGAGATCGTGTCACCGTCCTGATCATCGACGTATGCCAAGCCATTCGAGATGAGGAGCTCGGCCCACTCGGCGAGCTGAGCGAAGTAGTCGCTGGTGAACAACGGGTCGCGATCGAGCGGGTATCCGAGCCACGCGAGGTCCTCGATGATGCCGTCGACGAAACTGGTGTCTTCGGTGTCGGGATTGGTGTCGTCGAATCGCAGATTGCACACGCCATCGAAGTCCCGAGCGAGTTCGAAGTCGGCGGTGATCGCCTTCGCGTGGCCGATGTGCAGGTACCCGTTCGGCTCAGGCGGAAATCGAGTCTGCACGCGGCCGCCGAAAACCCCGGTCGCGTTGTGCTCAACGACCAGGTCGTGGACGAAGTTTGCCGCAGCAGGAGGGTTCGACGTCTCGGCCATGCCGCCCAGTATGCCCAGCTCCAACGCGACGAGCGGCAATGGTTCGAGTACCTCGCGATCATCACCCAGCGCGAGCGATAACCTCACTCTGGGTGCCGATTTGGTGCGAGGGTGAAGAAAATCGGGGAAATCTGTCAGAACGTCGAGTGAGGGGACATGTCTTCACAGTTTCGGCACTTTGCGTCGAGGCACAAATGACCGGAGGGGGTGAAGATGGCAACAGCACGAAACGAGATCAACAGCTCGTCGCACGTCGCCTCCGGCGCCGCTGATCCCGTCGCCCCCGGCCTTGATGCCGACGCGATCGCGACGCCCGTCTCCCGGGACGTGGGGGCCCGTCTACGGACACTCCGCGAGCAGCGGCAGATGTCGCTCAAAGACGTCGAGGAGTACTCTGAAGGCGGCTTCGTTCCATCGACCATCGGCGCCTACGAACGAGGCGAACGAGCCATCTCGCTGCCTCGGCTGCACCGCCTCGCCGCTCTCTACGGCGTCCCCGTCGAGCAACTCATCCCGGCGTCCGAAGACCCGCCCGTGGCCTACCGGGCATCACCGATCACCGAACCGCTGCGCATCGACGTCCAGAAGCTGGCCCAGCTGACCGGGACCGGATTTCTCTCGATGTTTCGGTTCATCGAGAACGTCCGAGCGCAACGTGGCGACTGGAACTCTGCACTCATCACATTGCGGGGTGCTGACGCCATCGTCATCGGCGCCATGATCGACGTACCGGTGCAACAAGTCGTCGATCGGCTGCGAGCACTCGACCTTTCGCCGGTCGCCACGAGCTGACCCTCAGGACGATGCGAAGTCGAGGCCCGCGCCGGTGGGCGCAACGATCTCGACGTCAACGCCGAGCGCATCTGCAAGCAGGTGCGCTCGTTCACGAGCGGCATACAACTCGAGATCAAGATCGTCCGCATCGCGGGCGATCGGTTCGATCCGCATGGTGCCGTCATCGATGTTGACGCGCATCGTCTGCACGACGCCAGCGTGGCGACGGTCGAGACCGATCGCCACACGCAACATTCCAGCGAGCTGGCGAACGAGTCGTTGGTCATCTGCGCTCAGCGCCGCAAACGCAGCGTGTTTCTCACTCGGTCGAGACTTGCGGTGATAACGAGCTACGACAGCGATCAGTTCGATCTCGTGCTCGGTGAAGCCAGTGAGTTGTTCGCTGTTTCGGATCACGTAGTACGAGTGTTTGTGATGACTTGAATGACTGATGAAGAGCCCGACGTTATGGACGATCGCCGCAGCTTCGAGGAGCTCACGGGCGTCATCATCAAGTCCGTGGAGCACACGGGAACGATCGAACAGCTGGCCAGCAAGGAGCGCCGTGTGTTCGGCATGTTCCGGGTCCGGATCGAGATGCCGCGCAAGCCGCAGCAGATTCGCTCGCCGCAGATCTCGCAAGTCGCGTCCTGACTGATCGGCGAAACGATCGAACAGAACGCCTTCGCGCAGTGCGTAGTCCGAGATGGTCATCGTGTCGATTTCGAAGACGCGGAAAACCTCGTCGAGCAGCAGCGCCCCGCCGAGGATGATGTCGGCGCGCTTGTCATCGAGTCCGGCGACTCGACTCCGGTCCTTCGCTGTGATCACTCGCTCAACAACGGCAGCGAGCTCGTCGGCAGTGAAGGTGACACCGTTCATCTGTCGGACGTCATCGCCGCGTTCTGCCGCAGCCATCGCTGCGATGGTCGTTGCCGTTCCTGAACTGCCGATGGCGATCTCGGGCTGATGGCCGCCGAGCTCGCTGCCGACCGGCGCAAGTGCGGCCCGCACGTAGTGCCGACACTCGTCGACTTCATTCGCCGTGGGGCACCGGCCATCTGCGATTGCCTCACTGAAAAACCGCTCGGTCAGTCGGATCGCACCGAGCTTCATGCTCCGCGCCTCGATCGGTTCGGCACCCTGACCAACGAGGAACTCCGTGCTTCCCCCGCCGATGTCGACCAGCAGCAATCGCTGGTCGTAGACGGGGAGTGCCTGCAGCACGCCGAGGTGGATCAGCCGAGCTTCTTCGAACCCGCTGATGACCTCGATCTCGATGCCGGTCAGCTGGCGAGCTCGGTGGAGAAACTCGTCACGATTGGCAGCTTCACGCACGGCACTCGTCGCGACCGCGACGAGGTCGGCTTCGCCGAAGCTCGTTGCGACCTGCGCCATGCGCTCGAGCGCGGCGAGGCCACGCTCGATGGCGTCGGGGGCGAGGAGCTTCATCTCTCCACCGCCTTGGCCGAGGCGGACCGTTTCCTTCTCACTCGTCAAGATCTCGAAGCCGCCGTGCTCCGCGAGCCGAGCCACGACGAGATGCATCGAGTTCGTACCGATGTCAATGGCCGCCTTGATCGAGGTCGGCGCTGCGTTCGGTTCTTCAGAGGTCATTGAGGCAGTTCAGGTGTCGGCGGCATGTGCAGCGGACAACTCGATCGAAGCACCGATCCGGTCGTACAGACCCTGCAGATCGACGCCTTCCGTGCTCTTTTGCCCGCGGACGTACCGGGCGTAGACGCCGTGAATGATGCAGGCAGTCTTGAAGGAGTTGAACGAGCGGTAGTACGACAGGTTCGACAGGTTTGCGCCGGTTTTGTCGGCGTAGTACGACGTGAGTTCATCGCGGGACGAGAAGCCCTCGATCGCCGTCGCCGCATCACCAAGCGCCGCATGGGGATCGGTCGGTTCGGACCAGGCGTTGAGTGCGTAGGCGAAGTCGGCAAGCGGGTCTCCGAGCGTCGCAATCTCCCAATCGAGTATCGCCACGATCTTGCCGTCGGAGCTCACCATGGAGTTGTGCACGCCGTAGTCGCCGTGCACGACGCGTCCGGGACCCTGCTCGGGCATCTTGTCGAGCAACCACTCGTGCAACTCGTGTACGCGAGGGTCGTCGTAGTCGGCCGCCTCGGCCGATGCCGTCCACGATCCGTACCAGGTGCGGAGTTGCCGACCGATGTAGCCGTCGGGACGACCGAGATCGCCGAGCCCGACGTCGGCGGGATCGACCGAGTGAATGCTCGCGAGCACGGACATGAATGACTCGCCCACGCGACCACGTGCGGCGAGATCGAGGTGCTGCGCCGTGTCGGTGCCGTTGTACAACGCGCTGCCGCCCACCTTGCCCATCACGTAAAAGTGACGGTCGCACACCGCACGGTCGTCGCAATATCCGACTGGCTCGGCGACCGGAATACCGACCGGATGGAGCGCCTCGATGATCCGGTACTCGCGGAACATGTCGTGCGCCTTGGGCAGGAGGTCGCCCTGCGGGGGTCGGCGAATGACGAACTCGGCGCCGCTGCTATCGGTCAACAGGTACGTCAGATTCGAGTGGCCACCCGTGAGTCGGGTCCACCGACACGGCGGCGCGACTCGAGTGTTGGCGGCCAACCACGGCTCAACCAGCGACACATCGAATCCAACGGGCGTCTCACTGTTGTCCACGTGTGCAGTGTTGCCGATCGCACCCGCGATCGAACAACTCTCGAATGTCAGATCCTCAGATCCTCAGAGCTTGGGTGCGATGGCGTCGCCCGGCAACGGGCCGTCGCCAGACAGGGTCGCCTGGAAGCGGCGCATCCCGGTCAGCCAACGATCGACATCGGTGGCCTTGCGCTCGACGTAGGTCTGCACTTCGGGGTGCGGCAACACATGGAAGCGTTCTTCACGCATCGCGTCGAGACAAACCTGCGCGACGTCGTCGCTGCTCAATACGCCGTCGCCAGATGCCACCCCGCCCTCGAAGTCGTCGGGGTCGTCGCCAATGTCCGCTGCTCCGCCGAGATCGGGGCTGTTGGCAACGATGTTGGTGGCGACGGCCTGCGGGCAGAGCACCGACACGCGGATGCCCTGGTGGTGGTGGCTGACGCTGAGCCATTCGGCCAACGACACCGCAGCGCCCTTGGTGACCGAGTACGCGAGTGAGCCGATCTGAGTGAGCAGGCCAGCAGCGGATGCGGTGTTGAGCAGATACCCCTCGCCGCGAGCGATCATCGACGGGAGCACGGCGCGAGCGGCGTAGATGTGGCTCATGACGTGCACGTCCCACATGTGATCGATGCGCTCGTTGGAGTCCTCCAGGCCGCCGACCGTGACGTAGCCCGCGTTGGAGACGAACACGTCGATGGGGCCGTGCGCCGCTTCGGTGGCCTCGACCATCGCAACGATCGCCGCTTCGTCGCGCACGTCGATCGCGAAGCCGGTCCCCCCGACCTCGGCGGCGACGCGGTCTGCGGCAGCACCGTCGAGGTCAGCAACCACGACGTGACGGGCACCCTCGCGGTGCGCGGCGCGAGCGAGTGCTTCTCCAATACCCGACCCGCCGCCGGTGATGATGATGACTCGATCCTTGAGGTCCATAGGACGACATCGTGCCAGGCCTGACGTCGCCGCCCGGCACCGAACTATCGGAGCTTGAAACGCTGGATTTTGCCAGTCGCCGTCTTCGGCAAGGTGTCGACGAACTCGTAGCGCTTCGGCCGCTTGTATCCAGCCAAACGCTCACGACAGTGTGCGGTCAGCTCGTCAGCCGATGCAGGGCCGCTCGCGGCGGCGACCACAAACGCGACTGGTCGCATCACACCACCGTCGTCCGGTTGACCCACGATTGCCGCTTCCAACACCGAGGGATGTTCGATCAGCGTCGCTTCGACCTCGGCAGGCGACACCCATTCGCCGCCGACGCGCAACATGTCGTCGACGCGACCAAGGTAGGTGTGGAACCCGTCGCCATCGCAGGAGTAGAGATCTCCTGTTCGCATCCACTCGCCCTCGAACGTGGCACGCGACATCTCCGTGCGACACCAATACCCCGTGGCCACCGAAGGGCCGCGTACGAGCAGTTGGCCGGGCACGTCGATCGGCTGCTGGTTGCCTGCATCGTCGACCACTCGCGCCTCGTAGCCGGGCACGGCGCGGCCGCTCGTCCCGGGCTTGGTGGCCACTGGGCTGTTGGACAGGTAGATGTGCAGCTGCTCGGTCGAACCGATGCCATCGAGAATCGTGACGCCGAACCGTTCGCTGAAGCGTTCGAACGTCTCGGCCGGGAGCGCCTCGGCGGCAGAAACCCCGAAGCGCACCGAGGCAAAGGTCTCGGCGGCGATGTCGGAAGCGAGCAGCGCTGCGTAGAACGTCGGGATGCAGAAGAAGAGCGTGACGCCGTGTTGCGCCACTCGCTCGGCAACGCCGAGCGGTGTCGGTGGACGCGACGGTTCGAGTACGACGGTGGCGCCAACCGAAAAGGGGAACGTCAGCGAATTGCCGAGACCGTACGCATGGAACATTGGCCCGACCGAGTAGCAGATGTCATCGGCAGTGATCCCGAGCACTTGGTCGGCGTAGGTCTCGCAGGTGGCAGGGATGTCCGCGTGGCGATGCATCGCCAACTTGGGCGCACCGGTCGACCCCGAGGTGCACAGCCAAAACCCGGGCGACTCGGCCCACGTGGCGTGAGGCGTGCCATCGGCACCGGCACCCTCTCGGAGAAAGTCGGTCCACCCGGTGATGCCATCCCCGGTCGCCCCGGTGGTGACCACGGTCTGCACTTCGGTCGCGGCGGCGCGCAGGTCAACGAGGGAGTCCTCGCGCTCGGTCGAGATGATCAGTACTCGGGCGCGGGCGTCGGCGACGATCACGCCGAGATCTCGACCCGGGAGCAGCGGGTTCATTGCGACCGGGACAGCGCCGATTCGCATGGCACCGAGGAACGCCGCGACGAACTCGATCGAATCGAGTAGCGCGAGCGCCACGCGCTCTTCGGATCGAACACCTTGAGATCGCAAGCTTGCCGCCACTCCTTCGACCAGGGCGAGGACCTCGGCGTACGTGTATTCGGTCTCACCCTGTTTGACCGCGACGCGACCGCCATCGCCAGCGTCGACGTGTCGGTCAACGAGCCATTCGCTCACGTTGAAGTGATCGTGCATGTCAGTCCCCCTCGTCGTCCAGCGCAATCGCGCCGTGCTGATCGTAGAACGCAGCGACGAGTGCCGTGACCAGGTCTGGCCCGGCGTGGTGCAGCACGTGGCGGCCGTTCTCGACATGATGCATCTTGGCGTTCGCACCGATCGCCGCGACGGTCTCGGTGAGTTGGGCATCGGTGGCGTACTCGTCTCGGGTGCCCTGGACGGCGAGCACGGGGCAGCCGATCGTTCCGATCAGCGGACGAATGTCCCAGCTGGCGAAGTCGTCACTGACCCATCCACCGCTCCACGCCTCGAACACGGCATCAGGCGCATCATGGTGGCGGCCGAGGGCGTCGATGAAGTGTGCACGACCCACACGCATCGCCTGAATCGACTCGACGCAGATGTCTTCGACCCACGTGTGCGCCGCCAGCGCGATGACGCTCTGACACGCGCCACCGGTCGCAGCGTGGATGAGTGCAATGGAACCACCGTCGGAGTGACCGACCAGCGCTGGCAACTCGATGTCGAGCGCACCGAGCAGGTCATCGAGCACAGC
>CAXMZV010000042.1:0-14202 GCA_964199985.1 Candidatus Ilumatobacter isfjordensis
CTGCATGGGTTACGAGATTGCCGGTGGCTGGGGCGCCAAGATGGCGATGCCCGACCGCGAGGTCATCGTGTTTGTCGGCGACGGCTCGACGATGATGCTCAATTCGGACCTCTACAGCTCGGTCATCAGCGGTCACAAAATGATCGTGATCATCTGCGACAACGGCGGCTATGCGGTCATCAATCGCCTGCAGATCAATCAAGGCGGCGTGCCATTCAACAATCTCCTCGACGATTGCAAGGGACCCAATACCGAGGTCCGAGTCGACTTCGAGATGCTGGCCAAGGCACAGGGATGCAACGCCGAATCGGTGCACACCGTCACCGAATTGGAAGCAGCGATGGATCGAGCACGAGCGTCTGATCGCACCTACGTCATAACGCTGCAGACGCATCGATACGAATGGACCGAGGGTGGAACGTACTGGGAAGTCGGCGTACCTGAGGTGTCGAATCGTCCGTCAGTCGTCGCTGCCCATGGCGACGTCGTGAGTGGAAAGCAAGGTCAACGTCGTGCCTGACGCAACCGTTCGATTCGCCGTGCTCGGCTGTGGCCGCATCGGCAAAATGCACGCCCAAATGCTCGCTCGCCAGGTTCCCGGAGCGTCCGTCAGCGTGGTGTTCGATGTCGTGGAGGCAGCGGCGCAGGCCGTGGCCTCAGACCTCGGAGCGCGAGTTGCGCCGTCACTTGATGATGCCGTCAGTGCTGTCGGCGTTGACGCCGTCGCGATCTGTACGAGCACCGACACTCATGTCGACGCCATGGTCGCTTCGGCAGCCGCCGGCCGAGCGATCTTCTGCGAGAAGCCCATCTCGCTCGACGTGGCCGAGGTCGACCGCGGTCTCGCTGCCGTGGCTGCCGCCGGAGTCAAACTCCAGATCGGTTTCAACCGGCGGTTCGACCCGAGCCACAAAGCCGTCGCCGATGCGGTGCAACACGGAGCCGTTGGCGATGTGCACCTGTGCAACATCACCAGCCGCGACCCTGGACCGCCTCCCATCGAATACATCCGCGTCTCTGGCGGAATGTTCAATGACATGACGATTCACGACTTCGACATGGCCCGCTACGTCACCGGCAGCGACGTCGTCGAGGTGTACGCACGCGGCGCTGTCCGTGTCGACCCGGCCATCGGTGAAGCAGGCGACATCGACACAGGCGTTGTGCTGTTGACCCACGCGAACGGCGCCCTCACCACCATCGACAACAGCAGGCGTGCGGCGTACGGTTATGACCAGCGCGTCGAGGCGTTCGGCAACTTGGGCAAGGCAGCCTCGGATAACTACCACGACTTCAACAGCGTCCTCGCCACCGAGGCTGGGTACCGGCGTCCGCCGCTCCAGAACTTCTTCCTCGAGCGTTACGCCCAGAGCTACCTCGATCAGTGGGGGGCCTTCCTCGACTACGTGCGCGGCGACGGGGCGAGCCCCGCTTCGGGTGCCGACGGTCGAGCCCCACTCGTCATCGCCCAGGCAGCGCAGCGCTCGATGATCGAAAACCGCCCGGTCCGCATCGCCGAGATCGACAACTGAACGGGAGACCCTGAGATGACCGAACCACTGTCACATTCCGGCCAACCACTGCGTCACGCTCGCCCCGTCGGGCCCATGCGCGAAACCGACCTGGCCCATCATCGGGCCCGCAACCCTGACGGCTCCGTCCGCATCGACATCACACCCGACAACGCCGGTTGGGACTTCCTCAGCTTCGCCGTGGTCGACTTGGTTGCAGGCGAGGGCCACGAGTCGACGCGACCCGACGAAGAGACCGCCATCGTGCCGATTTGTGGAGCCGGCACCGTGACCGCCGGAGGACAGACCTTCGAGATCAGCCGAACCTCGGTGTTCGAAGAGATGCCCCACATTGTCTACGTCACGCCGGGCGACGCCATCGAAGTCGTCGCCTCCGAGGGCGGGTTTGAGTTCTCGATCGGCTCGGCGCCGGCGGAGGGCAAATACCCGACCCGCTTGATCGAGCCCAAGGAAATGAAGCAAGAGCTCCGTGGCGGTGGCGCTGCCTACCGTCACGTCAATCATGTGCTCGCTCCGCCGATCGACGCCGAACGACTCATCCTGTATGAGGTGTACGTACCTCGCGGCACCTGGTCAGGCTGGGCACCACACTGCCACGACGGTCGCGACGGGTCGCCCTACCTCGAAGAGGTGTACTACTTCCGGGTCACACCAGACAACGGATTTGTCATGCAACGCAACTGGTGCGACGACGAAGACTTCGACGAGTTGTTCGCTGCTCAAGATGGTGAGGCGGTGCTCGTCACGAAGGGGTACCACTCCTCGGTTGCGTGCCCCAGCTCGCACATGATGTTCCTCAACTATCTCGCGGGTGAATTGTACGACGACGAGCGCACGACGCCGCCGTGCTTCGACCCAGCGCACCTGTGGATCCAGGACAACTGGGATCACGAAGCCTGGGACCTTCCCGTCGTTTCGAAACCGGAATGACCATGCAGGGCCTCACTGACAGCGCGGGCCGTTTCTCGATCCTGGCGATCGACCATCGCGATTCGCTGCGCCAGTTTCTCGCACCGGATGACCCGGACTCGATCGATGCTGCGTCGATCACCGAGCTGAAGATCGAAGTAGTGGAGAGTCTTGCTGATCTGGCCACCGGCGTGATGCTCGAGCCCGAGTACTCGATCCCGCAGGTGCTCGATGCGGGCGTCCTCCCCGAGGGGGTCGGTTTTCTCGCAGCGCTCGAAGCACAGGGTTACCTCGACGACCCAGAGGCGGAACCGACGCGGTTGCTCGACGGATGGTCGCCAGCACAGGCGAAGGCGTCGGGAGCATCGTCGGCGAAGTTGCTGCTGCCGTACCGTCCCGATGGGCGACTGGTTGACGAACAGGAAGCGTTCGCACTCCAGATGGTCGAGGAATGCCACATGCACGAGCTGCCGATCGCGCTTGAGCCGCTGTTCTACGGACTGGCCACGACCGACCGTCGGTCCGAGCTGATCGTGGAGACAGCGCTGCGCTTCGCCGCCTTCGGTGCCGATCTCCTCAAGCTGCCGTTCCCTGGCTCGGCGTCTGCGTGCGAACAGGTCACTGCAGCCGTTGACGTTCCGTGGGCCATGCTGTCCGGTGGAGGATCGTTCGACGACTTCGCCAACCAGATTGCGGTCGCCAACCCGGCGGGCTGCTCGGGGTTCATGGTGGGCCGTGCGCTGTGGGGCGAGGCCGTTCGGGCCCCGGCAGCGGATCGAGCCGGTTTGTTGCAGACACTCGTCCGGCCACGATTCGAACGACTCGTCGCACTCAACAAGGAGGCCAATCATGTCTGATGCGTGGTTCGAAGCTGCTCGCTGCTCGCTCGATGACTTTCGTGCGATCGTCGAACAGCCCGTCGATCTTGATGACTACCCACATGCGAGCCGTACCGAGCAGGGCGTGGTCATCTACGACGCCGCGGCACTGATTCCGAGCAGAGAATGTCTCGGTGAGATCGCCGAGGTGCTCAGCAATGGTCCGGGAATCGTGGTCCTGGAGGGGGCGGTCGCGCCTGAGACCATCGATGCAGCAACGGTTGCGTTCGAGTCGATTATCGATGGCGAACGCGAGACCAAGGGTGAGGTCGGTGACCACTTCGCGACGGCGGGCGACAACGATCGAGTGTGGAACGCGCTTGAGAAACTGGCCATTGCCTACCCCGACGTGTTCGTCGACTACTACGCCAACGACGCGATTGCCGTGGCCTCACTCGCATGGCTCGGCCCCAACTATCAAATGACATCGCAGGTCAACGTCGTCAACCCGGGTGGCAAAGCGCAGCGACCTCACCGTGACTATCACCTCGGGTTCATGGAGGACGACGTCGCCGAACAATACCCGGCACACATCCACCGCCTGTCTCCGTTGCTCACGTTGCAAGGCGCGGTTGCTCACTGCGACATGCCGATCGAGACCGGACCGACGATGTACCTGCCGCATTCCCAGAAGTACGACGCGGGCTACGTGGCGTGGCGTCGAGATGATTTCAAGGAGTACTTCGCGGAGCACCATCGCCAGCTGCCGCTCGCAAAGGGCGATGCCGTGTTCTTCAACCCTGCCGTGTTCCACGGCGCTGGAACGAACCGAACTTCAGACGTCCGCCGCATGGCGAACCTGCTGCAGGTCAGTAGCGCATTCGGGCGAGCCATGGAGGCGATCGACCGGCGTGCCATGGTCCGAGCGATCTACCCGACCTTGCTCGCGCAACTCGATGCTGGCGTCGATCGAGCATTCCTCGACCGGGCCATTTCGGCGTCCGCTGAGGGATACTCTTTTCCTGGCGATCTCGACGTCGACCAGCCGGTCGACGGACTCGCCTCGCCCTCGGACGCCGCGATCGTGCGCCGTGCGCTCGACGAGCGCCGGACAGCTCAACAACTCGATGAACAACTGAAGGAACCAACGCCATGAACCGAATCAGTCATTGGATCGACGGTCGCGTCGTCGCATCGACGTCCGGCAACTCCGCTCCGGTCTACGACCCCGCCACCGGAACGCAGACCGGCGCTGTCGACCTCGCCTCGATCGCCGAAGTTGATGCCGCCGTTGCCGCCGCCGCCGCAGCATTCCCGGCGTGGCGATCGACGTCGCTCTCGCGACGCGCAGAAGTCTTGTTCCGCATGCGTGAACTCGTCGACGCGAATCGCAAGGAGATCGCGGCACTCCTCACGGCCGAGCACG
The DNA here is from genome assembly GCA_964199985.1 of Candidatus Ilumatobacter isfjordensis. GTDB lineage: Bacteria > Actinomycetota > Acidimicrobiia > Acidimicrobiales > Ilumatobacteraceae > Ilumatobacter_A > Ilumatobacter_A isfjordensis. The sequence continues at coordinate 4,686 of CAXMZV010000042.1, forward strand.
GCAAGGTGCTGTCCGACTCCCTCGGCGAAGTCGCCCGCGGACTCGAGAACATCGAGTTCGCGTGCGGTGTCCCGCAGCTCATCAAGGGTGACTACTCCGAGCAGGCAGCGACCGGCGTCGACGTGTACTCGATCCGCCAACCGCTTGGCGTCGTTGCCGGCATCACGCCGTTCAACTTCCCGGCGATGGTCCCCATGTGGATGTTCGCCAACGCCCTGGCATGTGGCAACACGTTCGTGCTCAAGCCGAGTGAGAAAGATCCGTCGGTGACGATGTTCATCGCTGAGTTGCTCTCGAAGGCAGGGCTGCCTGACGGGTGCTTCAACATCGTCCAGGGTGACAAGGTCGCAGTCGACCGGTTGCTCGAACACGACGATGTCGAAGCCGTGAGCTTCGTCGGCTCCACGCCGATTGCGAAGTACATCTACGAGACCGGTACGAGTCAGGGCAAGCGGGTGCAAGCGCTCGGTGGAGCGAAGAACCACATGCTGGTCCTCGCCGATGCTGACATCTCGATGGCCGCCGACGCTGCCGTCAGCGCGGCGTACGGTTCGGCGGGGGAGCGGTGTATGGCAATCAGCGTCGTGCTCGCGGCCGACGGCATTGCCGACGAGCTGGTCACCGCCATTGCTGATCGCATCCCGAAGATCAAGGTCGGCAATGGAACAGCGTCAGACAGCGAGATGGGCCCGCTGATCACCGCCGAGTCACGCGATCGTGTGGTCGGCTACATCGATGGCGCTCCGACCGAGGGTGCCACCGTGGTCGTCGACGGACGCGAGAACGTCCCGGCCGATGGCTACTTCGTCAATCCTACGCTGCTCGACAACGTGACCACCGACATGGCGGCGTACCGCGATGAGATCTTCGGCCCGGTGCTCGGCGTCATGCGCGTGTCCGGATTCGAAGAAGGTCTCGAGATTATCAACGCGAACCCGTATGCAAATGGCACGGCGATCTTCACGCGTGACGGTGGCGCTGCCCGCCAGTTCCAGTTCGACGTACAGGTCGGCATGGTCGGCGTGAACGTGCCGGTTCCGGTGCCCGTCAGCTACTACAGCTTCGGCGGCTGGAAGGCCAGTCTGTTCGGTGACACGCACATGTACGGCCCGGAAGGCATCAACTTCTACACCAAGGCAAAGGTCGTGACCAGTCGTTGGCCAGATCCGGCGACCAGCTCAGTCGACCTCGGGTTCCCCGAAACTCGCTGACGCCAAGAAGCGCTTCACATCGCGCGGGCGCTGCAGGCGGTGGACATCGGCGTGTGCCCAGAAGTTGCCCTCGGCGAACGTGGTGTAGCGCTCAGTGTGGACGCTGTGGTGCGTCCACGCCCACACGATGATGTTGTCCTCAGGGTCGCGTTTGATCAAGTTGCGCCATCGCTCACGATTGCCGTTCCACAACTCTTCGCGCTGCAACGCGCGTCGAATGCTGCGTTTGATGACTCGCCATGTCACGAGCCAACGGGGCATGTCGAGCCACACGATCGTGTCGGCGCCGCCCTGGGTCAGGTCCATCACCACCGAGTAGTTGCCCGCCACGACCCATCGGTCGGTGTCGAGCGCCGCCGCGACTTCGGCTCGGAACTGCGGTGTCGGCGTCGGAGTCCAGTCAGGCTTGTGGAAGATCGCATCGAGCTCAACGAGGCGAGCATCCATGCGCTCCGCGACCATCTCGGCCATGGTCGACTTGCCCGATCCAGACCCGCCCACGATCGTCACCCGTTGCACATCGCCTCGATTGCCATGACGGCGCGCACCGTGGGGTTCGGGACCGACACATCAACACGTGCCCGGAGCCTTTCGACTCGATCTGGGTCCTCGAACGTGAATTCCCACTGACCGACCTGGGCGGCGATGAGCGGTTTGTCGGACTCCACCCCTGTGGCAGCGAACACGCGGCAGTCGTACTGGCGGCAGGTCTGCGGACGATATTCGTAGATCGAGCAGCCGGCGTTGGTGAGCATCGGGCACCGACCGTCTTCGTCGTATCCCATGAGCTGGTGGCCCTTCGGTGCGCCGGGCGCAGGAAACAGCAACTCGGCAGGAATGTGCGCGAGGGCGTCGGTGTCATCCGGGGTCACGTGCACGAACTGAGCCGACGAGCAACACGCCACGCACGTTCCGCACGGGACGTCGGAGTCGCCGCCGACCGCCAACGCAGCGATGGTGTCGTCGAGCCAGCTCGAGAACGTTCCGGCAGCGAGGCTCATGATCAAGGAGTCTGCCATTCGGGACCAAAGCCCCTTTGGTCGTTAAGGCCTTAATGATTAAGTTGATCGCTATGGCCCCAAAGACGCAACTCGCACTCGAGATGGAATTTCCGCCGAAGACCGACCAGCCGAACGTGTTTCCATTGAGCTGGCACGCCGGCACCGAGAAGATGGAAGAGATCTGGTCGGCGAGCCAGCGTGAAGTGTGGGACCCGGCCCAGCTGTCGTGGGACACGTTCGACCCCGAGTCGTACACCTGGGAAGAACGCGAAGCGATTGCCTACTGGTGGACGCTGCTCTCGGTCTTCGACGCATCGGCGCCCCCGGTCTTCGCCGAGGCGTTCGTGAAGACGTATGAGGTACACGAGGAGGATGCTGTGCGTCGGTGCTTCTTCTCGGTCACCCGTGACGAGCAGAACCACGAGCAGATGTGCGGCATGGCGATCACCAAGATGCTCGGCTGGCCCGACCCGCTCACCTACGAACCCAAAACCGACCTCGGCATGCAGGCCCAGCGCAACGTGAAGTGGTTGTACTTCAACGGCGGTCGCTACTGGGACGGGTTCAAGCAGGCAGTGCCGAAGTATTCCCTGGCGGTGCTGTTCTCGTCGTTCCTGATGGGGGAGATCGCCGCAGCGACCGTCTTCCACCAGATGGCCGAAGGTGCCCGCGAGCCGGTCTTCGAGGAGGCGTTCACGCACATCGGTCGCGATGAGGGCCGCCACATGGCGATCTGTATGGCGCTGATGGAGCGCGACTACCCGAACCTCGACGTCACCGATCGCGAGCTCATCACCAAGCAGATCCGAGCCGGCTACCTGTTCCTGTCCGCCGTGCTGTTCGAGCCGCCGGAAGCATTCTGGGATCTGCCGTCCGACTTCATCGAGGTGCAGCGGAGTTGTGAGGCAGTCGCCCGCGAGGCCGGCTTCCACATTCCCGAGTACGACGAGAAGAAGGAGAACTGGCGCCAGGCGATCCTGAACCTGAAGGCGGTGCTCGACAAGTACGACATCCCCTTCCCGGCGATCCCTGAGCTGGAGATCAGCGGCCAGGAGGTCAACGACATCGATCTCGAAGACATCATCCCCGTCTTCTGATGAGTTTGGGGGAGCAGGTCATCCGGCTCGCGCCGTCCGGCAAGGACGTTCGCTGCGAGCCGGGTGACACAGTCTTGGGTGCGCTCGAACGGGGCGGCTACGCGCTCCCGAACAACTGTCGAGCAGGGGCCTGTGGCGAATGCAAAACCAAGGTGCTCGACGGCGAGGTCGATCAGGGCATGGTGCTCGACATGGCGCTCTCGGCTGACGAGCGCGCTGACGGTTATCGACTGATGTGCATGGCCAAGCCGACGACCGGTGTCGTCGAGATTGAGTTCGGCACCGATGACGCGATGCCGAAGTTGTTCCCGCCACGCGATCGGGTGCTCTCGGTCGTGACCGAGAAGATCGTGCGGACATCGAAGATCGTCGAGTTGCGGCTCCGGCCGATCGGCGACCCAATCCGCTACTGGCCGGGTCAGTACCTGATGGTCGGCAACGACAAGGCCGGTGCCCCGCCCCGCCCCTACTCAATTGCCAACGCGCCGCGGCCCGACGGTGAAGTGGTGCTGCTCGTGGCACGGGTTCCTGATGGAGCGACGAGCAACTGGATTCACGATCAACTCGCCGTGGGTGATCGCATCGCCGTGGCCGGCCCATATGGCACCTTCATTGGGGACCCTGGCACCGATACGCCGGTGTTGTGCTTGGCGGCCGGGTCGGGCCTCGCCCCGATCCTGGCCCTCGCAGACGGTGCCCTTCGGCGAGGCTTCAAACATCCGGTCACGCTGCTCTATTCAGCTCGGACACATGCTGACGTGTTCGACGAGGGCCTGATGGCGTGGTGGAGGGCGAAACATCGTCGCTTCGATTTCCGAGTGACCTACACCGGTGACGATCCGCCTGAGGGCGCCAAGTTCACTGGCCGCATCCCCGACATGCTCGGCGACGCGTTCGCGGACCTGAGTGGGCACAGCATCTTCATCGCTGGCAGCCCCGATTTTGTTGATGCGTCAGCCGAGGCGGCACGTGCGCTTGGTGCCACCGACGATCAGATCTTCGTCGAGCGGTATCACCCGCAGTCCCCAGCCGTCACCGCGCCTGCGGACCGCCTGACGGTCTGACTTTCTCGTGTATTCCAGCGATGAACCTGGGCCTCCACAAGCCATTCCAACGAGTCGTCTGGGGGTCGCTGATGGGCGCCGGGATGGTCGCGCTCAAGGCCGCGCCGCGGGCTTCTGACTCGCCGGCGGGTCGTCAGATGACCTTGGTTCGGGGGAGGAGATCTTCTCGTCTCGAGATCGACGGTGAGCGGCACGCCGGCTTCATTGACGTAGGGTCGGCGTCATGCATGTACTGGTCGCAACCGATGGCACCCTTGACACCACTCGCACCGCCACGACGGTGGCGCGCCTCGCTGGCGAGGCTGGCCGAGTCACGGTCTTCACCGCGGTCGAGGTCCCGCGGCAGATTCTCACCGATCTGCGCAGTGCGTCGACACGTCATGCTGATCCGGCAACCGTCGATGTTGCCTACCGCCGTGAGCAGGCTGGCGACCTTGCAACAGGCAGTTGGATCGGCGACGACGCGTTCGTCGATCAGTACGTGAAGCGTGTCGTGGCGAGCCGCACGACGGACCTCGTCGCGGAACTGAAGGCGGAGGGCGTCGACGTCACGGCGGTCGGCGTCGAAGGCGAGAGCGCCGCGCGGTCAGTGCTCGAGGCCGTGAGCGAGTACGACCCGGACGTGTTGTGCGTCGGCACGCACGGCCTCGGCCGCTTCGAAGGACTGCTCGGCTCATTGTCGACGAAGCTCGCGCGCCTTGCCCCGTGCTCGGTGTTGCTCCTTCGCTGAACGAGCGAGTCAGCCGATCCGACCGGCTGCCCGCGCAGCTTCCTCGGCGGTGTTCAGCTGGCCTTCGACGATCTTGATGCCGTTGGCCCAGAAGTTCGGATCAGTGAGGTCGCAGCCGACGATCTTGCCGAGTTCCTCGGGTGAACGGCTGCCGCCGGCCCGGAGGAGATCGAGGTAGGCGGGAACGAACGCATCGCCCTCCTCGATGTATCGAGCGTACACCGAGAGGGCGAGCAGTTGGCCATACGCGTAGGCGTAGACGTAGCCCGGCGTTCCCATGAAGTGGGGCACGTAGCTCCACCAGCTGCGGTAGCCATCGGTGACCTCGACTGAGTCGCCGAGCATGTCGTGCTGGCTCTGCGCCCACAGCTCACCGAACTGCTCCACGGACAACTCGCCGTCGGTGCGCCGCGCCGTGTGGCACGAGTCTTCGAAGCGATTCATCGCGACTTGTCGGAAGACGGTGGCGATGGAGTCTTCGAGCGTGCTCGCAAGGAGCGCGAAGCGTTCCGTCGGGTCATCAAGGGTGGCAAGCAAGCGGCCGCTGGTGACTGTTTCGCCGAACACCGATGCGGTCTCGGCAACAGTGAGCGGTGTCGACTGGTGGAAGATGCCCTGCTCGCGGGCGAGCTGGAAGTGCGCCCCGTGGCCGAGTTCGTGCGCGAGGGTTGCGACATCGCGCGACGTGCCAGTCCAGTTGAGGAACACATACGGGTGATGCGACGGGGTGACCGGCGCAGCGAACGCGCCACCGCGCTTTCCGGGTCGGACCGGGGCGTCGATCCACGGTTCGTCGAGGAAGCGTCCCACGACCTCGGCGAGTTCAGGCGAGAACGAGTGGTAGGCGTCGCGAACGATGCTGACGCCTTCGTCCCAATCGAATTCCGGCTTGGTGTCGGCCACGGACGCCATGCGGTCGTAGTCGGCCAGCTTGTCGACGCCGAGCACCTGCGCCTTGAGTCGGTACCAGCGTTGGGGGAGTGAGTAGTTGCTCACCACTGCCTCGATCAGGGCGTTGACCGATTCGTCAGACGCTTCGTTGGCGAGGTTGCGCGACGAGATCCAGGTGTTGTACCCACGCTGGCGATCGGTGATCGACTTGTCGAGGAGCAGTGTGTTGAACACGTAAGCGCGGGTCCGGAGTCCGGGTGCGAGTCCGGCGGTCACGCCGTCGGCGGCCTGCTTGCGGACGTTGCGGTCGGGATGTGCGAGGAGCGAGAGCGCTTGCATCAGTGAGACGCCTGCACCGCCGTGCTCGTCGGGGAGATCGACCTCGATCGCCGAGGTCAGCTCGTCGAACAACCGAACCCAAGCGGCTCCGCCGACCTGCGCCTTGTCGGCGAGCACGGTCTCTTCGGCCTCACTGAGTAAATGGGGTCGTTCGAGGCGGACCTGTTCGAGATGGTGACGGCAGAAGTCGAGGCGTTCGTCACCCATGATGCTGGCAACGTGGTCGTCGTCGGCGGCCGCCCATTCGAGTTCGAAGAAGATCAGCATCGTGTTGATCTTCGTCGCCCGCTCTTGCGAGTGCGCCATCGCTGCGCCCCGGGCAGGGTCGCTCGTGTCGGTGCTGAACGAGAGCATGGGGTGGTAACCGGCCCGAGCGAGCAGATCCATCATTGCCGCCATCGAATGCATCGCCGCGGCGAGCTCGCCCGCATCGAGTGTTCCGACACGGCCGCGCAGGCTGGCGAGATCGCTGGCGGTCGCTTCAGCAGCGTCGAACAGTTCGTCGATGGAACGACCGTCGAGAATTGAGTCGATGTCCCAGGCAACGTTGGTCACGTCAGTCATGCGTCGTTCCTCCGAGTGAAGACGGGTTCGTCAGGGGTGGACTGTTTGGCGTCGTAGCGGTACCCGTTGGCGTCGAATTCGGTGAGTGCCTTGGAGGTGGTGATCCGTTCCCGGACGATCCAACCTGCCATGGCGCCACGTGCTTGTTTGGCGAAGAAGCTGACGATCTTGAAGTCGCCGTCGCCTTTCGCGTCGAGGAATCGTGGTGTGACGATTCGTCCATCGAAACGTTGGGGCTGGACGACGGAGAAGTACTCGTTGGACGCAAGGTTGACGAGAACTCTCGCGCCCGGTGAATCATCGAGCGCCGCATTGAGTTGGTCGGTGACTTCGTCGCCCCAGTAGCTGTAGAGGTCGCCGCCGTTGTCGTGCGCGAGTTTCGACCCCATCTCGAGCCGGTATGGCTGGATGAGATCGAGCGGACGCAGTACGCCGTGCAGGCCGGAAAGGATTCGCAGCACCTTCTGGGCGTGGGTGTAGTCGCGCTGGCTGAACGATGAAGCTGCGTCGAGGCCAGTGTACGTGTCGCCGTTGAATGCCAGAACGGCAGGGCGAGCGTTGTCCGGAGTAAACGGTGCGGTCCAGTCTTGGAAACGCTCATGGTTGAGCTCGGCGAGCGCCGTAGAGATCGACATCATCTTCGACAGCTGATCCGGGGACTTTCGGGCCATCAGGCCGACGAGTTCCTCGGAGCGCTCCATCAGGACGGGCTGGCTGTGTTTCGACGTCGGTAACGGCGACTCGAAATCCAGTGCCTTGGCGGGTGAGACCACGATCAACATGACCCTTGGTCTATCTGAACTCGGGTGGCCGTGGGACACTCAGATGATGAGTACACCGTCGATCACGTTGATCGGGCCCGGAGCCATTGGTGCAGCGCTGGCGGGCGGCCTCGTCGAAGCCGGGCACACGCCGACGCTCGTGACGCGCACGCCGTTCGATCGCCTGCGTGTCGACTGGCCGCTCGGGTCGGTCGACGTTGCCGCGAGATGCGTGACCGCCGTGGACGACATCGAACCAGCAGATGTCGTGATCGTCGCCACCAAAGCCACGCAGAATGCGGCGGTCGTCGATCAGGTGCGAGCTGCCGTTCGCGCCAACTCGGTCCTACTGATCGCACAGAACGGCGTCGACCACCTCGACCGATTCGCGGTCGAGGCCAACGTTGTCCCCGCGATCGTGATGTTGCCGTCCGAGCGCACTGGGCCTGGTCAGGCGAAGGTCGGATCCCCGTCTCGGCTCGTGATCCCAGAAGGTGAAGCCGCATCGACGGTGCAGTCGATCTTCCAGAGCTCCTTCATCGATATCGAGGTGACCGCCGATTGGACATCGGCGGCATGGCTCAAGCTGATGATGAATGCGGCGGTCGGCGGAATTGGCGTCCTGACGCGACGCGAATCGGACGTCTTCTTCGACATCGACGCCTTGAGCCTGCTGCAGGCACTGATGGAAGAGGTGGCCGCCGTCGGTCGCGCCGAGGGGGCGGTACTTCCTGACGAGCTCCCAGCCCAACTCCGGCGCTATCAGGAGAAGAACGCTGGCGGCCACACCACGTCGATCGTTGTCGACCGGCTCGCCGGACAGCCCACTGAGTGGCGCGAACGCAATCAAGCCGTCGTCGACGCAGCGGAGTGCCACGGCATCGACGTTCCTCTCAATCAAACGGTGGCGACGTTGATGCGCTTGGGCGAGCCGAGAGCCTGAATCGGAATCCCGCGTGCGACCCGTCGGCGGTGGTTTGTTACGTTCGACCACATGAGCGTCGACAGTTACGCATTTCTACCCAGGGCGTTTCGAGCGATGTACGAAGGTGCTCCGCACTTCGATCACGAGCTCGTGTGGGCCGAGTTCGACAAGCCGCTCGAGGAAGCGACCATCGGTCTGCTGTCCAGTGCGGGGATCTTCGTCGAAGGAGAACAAGAGGGTTTCGACGTCGAACGTGAGCGTCGCGAGCCGACGTGGGGCGACCCGACACTGCGGCCCATTCGAGCCGACGTCGCGCAAGCCGACATCGGCGCCACGCATCTCCACATCCGAACCGATGATCTGCTCGCCGACGTGGACGTCGCGCTACCAATCAACCGGCTCCACGAGTTGGTCGCAGAAGGTTGGGTCGGGGCATCGGCGACAGAGCACTTCTCCGTGATGGGCTTCCAGGCGGAGGGAGCAGAGGTCTGGCGCACCACAACCGGCCCTGAAATTGCGGCTCGCTGTCACGCCGCCCAGATCGATGCCCTGATCCTCGCGCCCGCTTGACCGGACTGCTGCAAAAACGTGCCCGTGTTGGCACGAACCATTGAAGCCGCAGGTATCCCGACCGTGACCGTCAGCATGATGCCGATCATGTCGGACAAGTATCGATCGTCACGGATTCTTGGAGTCGAGTACCCGTTCGGTCATTCCTTCGGAGCTGTGGGCGACCCCGAAATGCAACGACGAACGCTGTGGGCTGCGCTCCAACTCTTGGTCGCAGCGCCTCGCCCGGGAGGTCGCCTCGACCTCGCCGAGCCGTGGCCAGGCGATGCTCGCGAGGCCTACAAGAAGTGGCAGCCCGATGAGCCGAGCCCAATCGTGCTCCACAGCATGGAGATGATCCGAGAGGCCAAAGCGGCAGCCAAGC
>CAXMZV010000043.1:0-13914 GCA_964199985.1 Candidatus Ilumatobacter isfjordensis
TGAGCAGTGCACGAGCCGTGATCCGACGCGGACCCTTCGCATCGGGGTGGAGGTACGCCTGCCGCTTCCAGCCCTCGACCGTGGTGGCGATCAAACGGCCCTCCTCGACCAGCTCGCCAAGAAGGGTGCGCGTGTGCGCGAGCCGGTGATAGTCGGCGAGGTCGGCGGCAGTGCCCAAACCGAAGTACGACGCCGCGAGGACAAGCAGCTCCTTCTTCGCCTCGTCCTCGGTCGGCGTCGGTGCGTTAAGAACGTCAGCGGGGATGACCCGCTCGGCGAGGTCGTACATGCGAGCGAAGTCGTTCGGCCGCCGAGTCGCCGCCACCTCGCCAATGCGAAACAGATGCTCGAGCGCGTACTTGCCGTCGTCCCAATCCCACCACTGGCCTTTCGGCCGATCACGCATCTGCAGATCACTCGCCACCAGCGGCCCCTCGGCGCGCAGCCGATCGAGCACCGACTGGATCAACTCAGGTCGCTCGGCCGCGAACTTGCGCATCCCCTCCCAGCGCGGATGCCCCGTCATCATCCAGCCGTACAGTGGTCGCTGCTCGACCGGCACGTGACATGCCTCGTGCACCCAGTATTCGAAGAGTTCGCCGGCCTTGGTGGCGTCCGCGATCAGCGTGCGGGGGTGTGGACCGAGTCGGGCGAACAGCGGGAGTTCTTGGCTGCGCACGAGGACGTTGACCGAGTCGATCTGGATGAGCCCGATGTGGTCGAGCACCTTGCGGAGATGTCGACGGTCGACCCGCCCGGTCGGACGGGCATTGTTGAATCCCTGCGCGCCCAGCGCGATTCGCCGCGCCTGTGCAAGCGAGATTTCGGCCTTCGGTGGACGCGCCATGCCGCAGAAAGGTACTTCGCCGGTCACGGGACCGCGTGAACGACAGCGTCTTCGTCGTGACGATCGACGACCCTGAGACCGGCGTTGCGCTGATGCAGCGGGGCGCTGGGCTCAGTCGGTTGCTTCGGTGATCGCGACGCTTTGGATGACGACGTCGGTCTTCGGCTTGTCGCCACCGCCGGTGGGCACGTTCTGCATGGTGTCGACGATGTCGAGACCCTTCACGACTTGACCGAACAGGCTGTACTGCGGCGGCAGGCCGACGCCTGACGCGCCCGACACGATGAAGAACTGTGAACCGTTTGTGTTCGGCCCGGAGTTGGCCATGGCAAGCGAACCGACCTGGTACTCACGAGGCTTGGGCAGCTCGTCTTCGAACTTGTAGCCGGGACCTCCACGACCGGTGCCCGTGGGGTCACCACCTTGGCACATGAAGCCGTTGATGATGCGGTGGAAGATCACGCCGTCGTAGTAGTGGTTGAGCGCCAAGAAGACGAAGTTGTTGACCGTCTTGGGAGCCTTGAGTGCGTCCAGTGCAATCACGACCTCGCCGAGCGACGTGGTCATCGTGGCCGTGTAGCGCTTGGCCGGATCGATGCCCATCTCGGGCGGAGCGGAGAACTCCTGCTGCTGGGGTGCGGAACCGTCAAGAGGAGGAAAAGCCATGGCGCCGGACTCTATCGGCAGTGGGCGGAGAGCCCGACCTGACATCGGGCCGCAGGCGCCACGCTCGCCCACTAGGTTCGATGCGGCGACAGATCGTCGCCGGATCGGAGAGTTCCATGGCAGCAAAATTTGAAATCAAAGATGGATCGGGCAAATCGTTCCGCTTCAACTTGAAGGCGGGGAATGGTCAGGTGATCCTGACGAGCGAGAGCTACAAGTCCAAGGCGGCATGTGAGAACGGCATCGCCTCGGTCAAGAAGAATTGCATGGCCGACAACTGCTTCGAACGCAAGATCGCGAAGTCGAACCAGCCGTACTTCAACCTCAAGTCGACCAACGGTCAGATCATCGGCACGAGCCAGATGTACCACTCCAAAGCAGCGATGGAGAAGGGCATCGCGTCGGTGCAGCGCAATGCTTCCGACTGCCAGGTCGTCGACATCTGCGCCTAAGCCGTCGGTCCACGCAAGCTTGACCGGGCGATGTTCCGATGCGTCGTCGGACAACGAGGATCGCCGTCCAATCCCGTCGTTCAAGAAGCGCGGCTAACTTGGAGGAGGTGAACGAACACTCCGTGCCAGATCCGTCGAGCACCGATCTCGCACCATCGACCCCTCCTGCAGCCGACGCTGCCGACAACAACCACATCGATCTCGATGCGATCGAGCGTGACTTGACCGATGTCCAGACCGCACTCGAGCGGCTGAACGACGGCAGCTATTGGACCGACGAGGTCACAGGCGAACCCATCGCCGAGGACGTACTCGCTGCGCACCCCACCGCCCGCACCGCAACTCCGACACTCAGCTGAGCAGAGGCGACTGATGCAGAAGAAGGGTGTCGCAACACTCGCGGGCCTCCTCGCGCTGGCCACCGGCCTTGCCACCGCCGCACAGAAGACTGCCAAGCGAGCCAGCAATTCGCCACTCACCAGTCGGTTCGCGCGGTCAGCGAAGATCTGGAAGATGTCGGCCCGCAACTCGACCCGCTTCGCGGTGTCGAAGGTGCGCGGCATCGCCAGCGACGAAGAGCGGCGCGCCGCACTCGACGAGCAGTTCGCCATCAGGACCGCCGAGGACGTCGCCAAGGAACTCGGCGAGATGAAGGGCGTGCTGATGAAGGCGGGCCAGCTGATCTCGTTCATCTTCGAGGCCCTGCCCGACGAAGCCCAAGATGCTCTCGCCACGTTGCAGGCCGATGCCGCGCCGATGGCGCCAAGCCTTGCTGCTGGTGTGGTTGAAGGCGACCTCGGCCGTCAACCTGAATGGATCTTCCGCGAGTGGACCGACCTTCCCGTCGCCGCAGCTTCAATCGGCCAGGTGCATCGCGCCGTGACCCCTGACGGCCGTGTCGTCGCGGTCAAAGTGCAGTACCCGGGCGTCCACGAAGCGATCGAGAGCGACCTGGACGCTGCCGAAGTCATGTACGCGATGTTCTCGGCGATGATGCTGAAGGGCCTCGATGTCAACGCACTCGTCGACGAACTGCGCGGTCGGATGCGCGAAGAACTCGACTACGAACTCGAGGCGGCCAACGTCACGGAGTTCGAGCAACGATTCGCCGGGCATCCGTGGGTGCGCATCCCCAAGCTCGTTCCCGAGTACTCGACCGCACGCCTCCTCACCACCGAGTGGGTCGAAGGCCTCACGTTTGATGAGTTCCGCAAGAACGAGACCGTCGAAACCAAACAGCGTGCCGCCGAAGTGCTGTGGCGGTTCGCGCAGCGGGCGATCCACTACTACGGAATCTTCAACGGCGACCCACACCCGGGCAACTACAAGTTCCACCACGACGGCAGCATCACGTTCCTCGACTACGGCCTGGTGAAGCGCTGGTCACCAGGCGAATGGGAAGGGCTGAAGCCCACGATGGACGCGATCATCGTCGACCGCGATCCCGAACTCCTCGTGCGCGAGATGGAGAAGTCCGGCTTCTTGAAGACCGGCCATGGACTCGATGCCGGGCTCGTCTACGACTACGTGGCCAGCCCGTACATGCCCTATCTCACTGACGAATTCACCTTCACCCGAGAATGGATGCGCGACACGCTCGGCACGATCCTCGACGTGCAAGGCCCCCACGCCCCGGTCATCGAACAGCTCAACCTGCCACCGAGCTTCGTGATTCTCGATCGCGTTGTCTGGGGCGTCAGCGCAATTCTCGGCAAGCTCGAGGCCCATGGACCGTGGCGAGCAATGCTGCTCGAATACACCGCCGACGGTGAACCGGCCACCGATCTCGGTGCCGCCGAAGCGGCGTGGTCCGCCAGGCGCCGGGCCAGTTGAACGAGGTCACGTCCCGCACAGCCGTCGATCGCGGACCCGTCGGCGCACCGATCGCATCTCGGCCTGAACGACAGCGGGCCCGGAACTCGCGCCAAGCGACAAGATGAGCATCGTGGGTCCTGACTTCCGCTTCGAGCCGGCACCACCGCGCGACGGAATGATCTTTCGCGCGGAGCTCGTGCAGCGCCTGTCAGCGCGGTTCGACCGCCGACTCACGACCGTCACCGCCCCGGCCGGATCCCGAGACCTCGGCACGTTGCGCTGACACTGGACGCCTCGGGCGATCGAACCGCTGCGCGCCGTGTGCTCGAAACGCTGCGCTGTCACCTCGATGAGTTCGGTCTCGAGCCGGACCGGGCACCGCGCCGACTGCTCGACCGGATCACGTGACCACTACTGTCGCCGCCATGGGGGACACCACATCAACATCGGACACCGCACCTGAGTCAACCGCACGGACACCGTTCGCTCCGTGGGACCGGCGCGACCTGCCCGGCATGTTCAGCGTGGCCGAGACCGCACGCCGTGTCGGCAACTACAAGTGGACCGAGATGAAGCTGTTTGAGGCGTTGGGCGGCTGGATTGCAACCATTCCCGAGCTCGACATCAAGATGCGTCTCGGGGCCCACTGCTACCACCATGCCTGGCACGCCGACCTCTGGAATCAACGCCTTCCCGAACTGCGCGAGATGAAGCCCGAACGCCTGACCGTGCCGGCCAACGACGCGATCGTGCGCTTCATCGAGGCCATGACCGAGCCGGAAGCACCCGAACTCACCATCGAGAAGCTCGTCGGCGTCTACCGCGTGCTGATCCCGCATTTCATCTCGGCATACACGTATCACAGCAACAACACGAGTGAGATCACTGACGCTCCGACCATCCGGTCGATCAACTTCATCCTGCAGGACGAGTTCGATGACTGGCGTGACGGCGAGATGATGCTGCAGTCCCTGATCACCACACCCGAACATGTGCAACGTGCGGCCAGTCACCAGGCCAAGCTCGAAGCCATCATGGTCGAGGCGGGCGGCATCACCGGGCCCGGCAGCATCGGTGGCGCACAGCCAGACGGTTCCTGAACATCTCCGACCAGCACGGCGTGTCAATCCGCGACTACGATCAATTTCAATCATTCTGACCAGACCATCTGGGGGTTCATCATGCGTCAGTTCTTTCCCGTCGAAGACCTCGCTCGCGACGAGCGGTTCGTGCAGACGAACATGACCAAGCTGCTCGCCGATACCCGCGATCCAATGGAGCCCGAGTCGAAGCGAAAGTCCGCAAAGTCTCGCGCCGCGAGCAACCGTCTGACGCCTGAGCGCCCTGACGCATCCGAGCGCGCTCGCAGTCTCATGCACGGAATCATGGTGGGCGAGATCCAGGCGCTCGAAGGTGCGGGCCGTACCGCACACGACTTCGAGGCCGGCGACGGCAGCGGCGACACGATTCCGTTCGAACTCAAGCTCGACATGGCTCGTCAAGCCTGGGACGAAGCTCGTCACGTCGAGATCAGCGCCAAGCTCGGCGACTGGATGGGCACCGAGCTCGGCGAGTTCCAAGAGAACACCGTGCTGTTCGAAGCCGCGTGCTCAAATGACCCGGTCCTCCGATTGGCCGGCGTCAACCGAGCGCTCGAAGGGCTCGCCATCGACGTCTTCACCCAAATGAAGGAGTTCGGCGACTTGGCAGGTGACCCGTATCTTGAGTTCTGCGAAGACTGGATGCTCGCCGACGAGGTCACCCACGTGAAGATGGGCTCCGACTGGCTGCGCAAGGTCACTGAGAAGGATCCTGATCGTCGCGCCAAGGCACTCGAGTTCCAACAGGTCGTCGACAAGCTGTTCAGCTTCGGTGGCGCACGTGGTGACCACGAAGAGAGCAGCTTCAAGCTGGCTCGTCGCTTCCGTGAGCTGGCTGGCTTCACCGACGACGAGAACGACACGATCAACAAGCTCGGCATCGATGCTTTCAACGAGCGGCAGAGCGAGCTCAAGCAGGCGCAAGCCGCCGCCGCTGCGGCGTTCGCCGACGCCTGACCGTGAGCGCACTCGTCGCCGGGCAGGTCTCAGTCGATCCGGCTGAGTTCACGCAGGTCAAGTACGACGCGAACGAAATCGCGTCCATCGTCACCTCGCTGGCTGAGACGCTCGGGGTCAGCAATTCGATTTCGCTCGCCGTCGATGAGACCACTCCGCTCGCCAAGATCACGTGCGCGATCGATGCGCCGTCGTCGGATGCCACAATCATGGTCGACGCCCAGAGCGGTGCGATCGAGAACACCAAGCAGCTCACCACATTGGGTGTCAGGCAGACCCAGACATCTGTGGGCCGCATGCTGCTGCGGGCCCGTGACCGGATGCGGAGCGACTTCGCAGATGTGGGCACCGACGACGAACTCACCCTCGCCGAAACCGCAGCGTGGGACACCTACTGCGCTGGCCGGCTTGCTCGCGCGGGCATCGAGATCAACACGCAGCGCTGGCGCTACAACCATCGCAATCGTTTCGGCTTCAGCGACGCGGGAGACGCCGACTTCGATCGGCTCTGGGTTGCCGACGGCCTCAGCTGGACCGAAGTCATCGCCGGCATCGCCGCCGACTGACTTCTGCTTCCCCCACCGGTGAGTCTGTCCCACGACAGGTGCGGGAGCATCTCACGGGAACACGAACAACTGGAGCATTCGAGCCATGACCAACCACACCGTTCGCCGCGTGCACACGTCCGACGAGTTTGGCGGGATCGACATCGACGTCATCGACGCCGGCCAACCTGGCCATCCCGTCGTCGTGCTCGCTCACGGCTGGCCGGAGAGTTCGCACTCGTGGCGGCATCAGATCGATCCGCTCGTCGCTGCGGGGTATCGCGTCCTCGTTCCTGACCAGCGCGGCTACGGCTCCTCGTCGGCGCCGAAGAAGGTCGCGGCCTACCGCAGTGATCGCCTGTCGGCTGACCTGATCGCGCTGCTCGACGACATCGGGGCAGACACGGCAACGTTCGTCGGACACGACTGGGGTGCGCTGGTTGTGTGGGACCTCGCACGGTTCCATCCCGATCGAGTCGCCGGTGTCGTCAACGTCAGCGTGCCGTACACGCCGTGGCCAATGCAACCGACCGAACTGTTCCTGGCCATGTACAACGACCGGTTCTTCTACATGCTCTACTTCCAGATCCCTGAGCTGGCCGAGAACGAACTCGACGCCGATGTCTCGCGCTCGCTGCGCACGGTGATCTGGGGTGGGGCAGGCGAAACCGCAGCACCGCCACAGCCGACCGATGAGCTGCCGTCCATGGAGGGAACTGGGCTGCTCGACACCTGGGGTGCGCCCGGTGGCGTGCCCGACGGTCTTCCGGACTGGCTGCCAGCTGCCGACTTCGATCGTTTCGTCGAACAGTTCACCGCAAGCGGGTTCTTCGGACCGATCAGTTGGTACCGCAACCTCGACGCCGACTGGGAACTCACGAAGGACCTGCCGGCACCGCCGATGCCCGTCGCCTTCATCGGCGGCGACAAAGACATGGTGATCGCGCACCGGATGGAGTACGTCGAATCGATGACGGCATCGCTGCCCGACTATCGCGGCCACCTGATGATCGCCGATGCCGGCCACTGGACCCAGCAGGAGAAGCCCGCCGAGTTCAACGCCGCCCTGCTTCGTCAACTTGGCGCCCTCGCCGACTGACCGCTCGCGAGGTTCAGCGCCGGATCTGGGCGATGCCTGACGGACGGTCCGGGCGGGCGACGGTGAGCGGCGCGCAGCACGGCCGACGCCAGCCAAAGTCGGCCACCTTGTCCTTCGGCGGCCAGTAGTCGTCGCGGCTGTACGCCCACCACTCGAACGGGTTGAGGTAGTACGCCGCCGACTCGATCGTGGCAAACAGGCGGTCGCCTTTGCTGCGCCGATCGATGACCCAACGGAGGGCACCCACGGCACCGCCGACCACCATCCATCCGAGGTACAGCCCGGGGTAGGCCGGGCCGAACCAACGGGCCTGCCACACATGAACGTCCTCGTGGTCCGTGATGAGCCGCGCGCGGCGCGGACGCTCGACATCGCCGGCCTGGCAGATGACGTTGCCGAGGGTGACAGCGAACCCTTTGCGCAGCCGGAAGCCACGTCGATATACGTGCCGGTTGTGTCGCTCACTCAGCTCGGGCACGAAGCCCGACGACGGCATTGCGAGGCCGACTGCCTGAGCAACGAGACCGGCGCTAGTCATCGGGAGTCCCCACGTGGAGTCGAGCGTGAACGCGACCAGGCCATCTGAGCATTGCCAGTCGTAGATCCGCCGCCATCCCGAGATGGCTCCGTTCAGCGCACCGATCACCGCTGCAGGAACCGTCAGACCGACCGCCGACCCGACAGCGCCGGCAAAAGTTGCCCCGAGCGCGGCAGCACCCGCCGCCTCGACGAGACGACGGGTGCTGTCGGAAATCATTCAGGTGACTGCATTGCTCAGCGCGACTGGAGCTTCGACAGCAGGCGCAACATTTCGAGGTAGAGCCACACCAGGGTGACGAGCAGACCGATCGCGGACACCCATTCGTAGGTCTTTGGCATGCCCGCTGCCACGCCCTTCTCGACGCGATCGAAGTCGAGGGCGAGGTTCATGGCCGCCACAACACACACGACGACCGAGAAGCCGATGCCGAACAGACTCGGGCTGTTGATGAAGGGGATTGCGGCGCCGAACAGGCTCATCAGGAACGACACGCCGTAGAGCACCATGATGCCGAGCGTCGCGAAGATGACGCTGCGACGGAACTTGTCGGTGACCTTGATGATGCGGGTTCGATACAGGACGAGCATGACGAAGAACACCGAGAGAGTGGCGCCGACGGCCTGCAGCACGATGCCGTTCTGAAACGTCTCGTACCCCTTCGAGATCGCGCCGACCGCGAAGCCGTAGCCGAGTGCATAGACCGGGCCGAGGAACTTCGCCAACATCGGCTTGAACGATGACGCAATGACGGCACCGAAACCGATGATGATGCCAACCATTGCGACGGGCGGGAACGAGTAGGTCGCTTCACCGGTGGGGGCGGTGCCACCTGCTGCACTCCACCCGAACGATGCCGAGATGAGCAGCAGGATCAACAGGGAGGCAGTTGCGGTGATGGTGCCATTGACGGTCATGACGTCCTTCGACCACGGAGTGGTCGGGCCGTCGTCGAGTGGGGCGTTGAGCGCCGATCCGGGGGAGATGGGAGCCGTGTGTGCGCCGCGGGCTGGCGCAGCCCATCCTGCAGCATCTCGCCGCATGGTGTCGTCATTGAAGACTGGGTTAGACATGAATCAAGCCTATCGGTGGCACGATCTGGACCGCCTTCACGCTCCCACGTTGCACACCATCGTGCGGACAGCAATGCGCGATGGGGCCAATTCCGACCCGGCCCAGTTCAACGCAGGTCGTGCGCGCTGGTGCCTTCCCAGAGGTCGATGTCGGGCGCCGACGCCAACAATCCCTGGCACGATCGAGCCATCTCGACCATCAGCTCAGAGTCGAAGTGTCCGCGCTGCATCTCGTCGGAGTCCCACTTCTGCACGATCAGATGACGGCCGGGCGCCGTCACGCTGGAGCACAAATCGACGTTGCGGCATCCGTCTTGCATCCGAGTCAGGACGATGTACTTCGACAACACGCCGAGCAGTGCCGCATTGTCCGTGTCGTTGGGCTTCGCGTCGAAGGTCAGCGTGACGATGGCGAGCTCAATCTCCTGACCCCCAGCTTGTGCACTGTCGGGTTCGCCGGCGTTCGAGTAGTCGGTCATGACCCCACTCTGCCTGGTCAGCGACGCCGAATCGGAAATGTGCGATTTTGGTGATTCCGTCCGCGGCAGGTTGGTGGAAGGCCCGCGGTCGGTATCGTGACGCTTGTCTCGGGGGTCGAGCGCCTAGCACATTGACCGCCGTGCAACAACGACCAGCAACAGTAGGAGCCGCCGGTGGCGAAAGATCGCGTTGAACGGGACGACGAGGATCTCGTCCGTCTGTACCTCACCGACATCGGGCAATACACGCTCCTGACCAAGGACGACGAGGTCCGGCTTGCCAAGGCGATCGAAGCCGGCAACGAAGCGATCGAACAACTTGATGCCGGTGGCAAAGAGCTCACTGCTGCGAAGAAGCGTGAGTATCGCCGCACGGCGCGCAAGGGCGAAGAGGCCGAGCGCCAGTTCGTGCAGTCGAACCTTCGTCTGGTCGTCTCGATCGCCAAGAAGTACCAGGCCTCAGGTCTGCCGCTGCTCGACCTCATCCAGGAGGGCAACCTCGGTCTGATGCACGCCGTCGAGAAGTTCGACTGGCGCAAGGGTTTCAAGTTCTCGACGTATGCCACCTGGTGGATCCGTCAGGCCATTACTCGCGGCATCGCCAACACCGGTCGCACCATTCGTCTCCCTGTCCACGCTGGCGACACACTGGCTCGCCTCCAGAAGGCGCGTTCGCGCCTCGAACTCAAGTACGGCCGTCCCGCCACGCTGTCCGAGCTGGCCAAGGAAGTCGAGATGCCCGAAGACAAGGTCACTGAGGCACTGCGCTTCGCGGCCGAGCCGCTGTCACTGTCGGAGCCACTCCGAGAAGATGGTGACGCAGAACTGGGCGACGTCGTCGAGGACCGGTCCGCCGAGTCCCCGTTCGAGGTGGCAGCCACTGCGCTGCTCCCCGAAGAGATCAGCCGCCTGCTCGCTCCGCTCGACGAGCGCGAACGCGAGATCCTCAAGTTGCGCTTCGGCCTCGATCGCGGCGAACCGCGGACCCTCGAAGAGGTGGGCGAGCACTTTAATCTGACGCGTGAACGCATCCGTCAGATCGAAGCTCGGGCCATGAGCAAGCTGCGTCACCCGTCGAGCGACACCGGCGCTCGCGATCTCCTCGCCGTCTAAGCCAGACCGCCTGACTCAAGCCGCGGCGGCTTCGTGCCGATCATCTGGACATGATCCACCTTCGACGCGCATCGCTCGACGACATCGAAGCCATGGTTGCCGCCTATACGGCTGCCTGGCGTGCGGGATTTCACTTCATGTTCTCCCCTGCCGTCTTCGAAGTCGACGGCTTTGACGCCGCTCGACGAACCGAATGCACCGACAGCGTGTTCCTCGACGGCACCGACACCTTCGTTGGCGAGCTCGGAGGCAGAGTGGCTGGCTACGTGGTGGCTCGCGAAGACGGTCCCGATTCGGTCATCGACGACATCTGGGTGCACCCCTCGTCGTGGGGTCGCGGCGTCGCCGCAGCACTCATCGCCCGTGCCGAAGACGACATGCGCAGCCGCGGCGGACGACTCTTGTCGGCCTGGGTCCCCGAAGACAGTCCGACCGGACGACGCTTCTTCGAGAAGATGGGCTGGCGACCGTCAGGCGAACTCGACCAACTCGACCTCTACGGTGCCAGCGACAACCGGCTCATCGAATATCTCCGTGAGCTCGAATCAGTCGATCTGACCCGCGGCATTCCGCGACCGACACGTTCACTCGAGCGTGCCCAGATCCGCCCAGCGTCCCTCTGACTCGCGAGGCGTCCTGAGGCATCTGGGGCCGGAACGCGCAACAGCCGACGCCTCCTCCACGAGATGTGGACGACGGGGCCGGCCGCTGCTGCAATCAGATCATGATCAGGCGGGCCCGGAGAACACGCCTTCCTTCACGTTGCTCGTGTTGGCGAGGAACGTCTCCTTCGGGTTGTACGAAGCAGCCTTCTCTTCGCCGTCGTTGACTTCCTTGCGGCCGACGACCATCCAGTGCACTTCGTCCGGACCGTCAGCAAGCCGAAGTGTGCGCTGCGAGGTGTACATGTCGGCGAGCGGCGTCCATTGCGACACGCCGGTGGCACCGTGCATCTGAATTGCCTGATCGATGATTTCACAGACACGGATCGGGACCATCGCCTTCACGGCGCTCACCCAGACACGAGCCTCGGAGTTGCCGAGCTTGTCCATGGCGTTTGCCGCCGTGAGCACCATGCGGCGCATCGATTCGATTTCGATGCGGGCCTTGGCGATCATCTCGGTGTTGCCGCCGAGCTTGGCGAGGGGTTTGCCGAAACCGTCACGGCTGAGGCCGCGCGACACCATCATCTCGAGGGCCTTTTCGGCCTGGCCGATGGCGCGCATGCAATGGTGGATGCGGCCCGGGCCGAGACGGACCTGGCTGATCTCGAAGCCACGGCCTTCACCCAGGAGAACGTTCTCGTACGGCACGCGGACGTTGTCGAACTTGATGTGCATGTGTCCGTGCGGAGCATCGTCCTTGCCGAACACGTGCATCGGGCCGAGGATCTGCACGCCAGGCGTGTCAACCGGGACGAGGATCTGCGACTGACGCTGGTGCGGAGGACCGTCGGGGCTCGTCTGCACCATCGTGATCATGATCTTGCAGCGCGGGTCACCAGCGCCCGAAATGTAGTACTTCTCGCCGTTGATCAGCCACTCGTCGCCGTCACGCTCTGCCTTGCAGGCGATGTTCTTCGCGTCGGCGGAAGCAACGTCCGGCTCGGTCATGGCGTAAGCAGACCGGATCTCGCCGGCGAGCAGCGGCTTCAGCCACTGCTCCTTCTGCGCTTCGGTGCCGACGCGCTCGAGAACTTCCATGTTGCCGGTGTCGGGCGCCGCGCAGTTCATCGACTCCGAGGCGAGCGGGTTCTTGCCCAACTCGATCGCGATGTAGGCGTAGTCGAGGTTCGACAGGCCTTCGCCGGTCTCGGCGTCGGGGAGAAAGAAGTTCCACAGACCGTTCGCCTTGGCCTTGTCCTTGACGACCTGGAGCATCTCGAGCTGACCCGGGGCGTAGCCCCAGCGGTCTTCGCGGGTCGCGCCAAGCTCGAAGAACTTCTCCGACATCGGCTGCACTTCTTCCGCGATGAAGGTCTTCACCTTCTCATAGAGCGGCCGGACCTCCTCCGACATTCGAAGGTCGTACATGTCCACGGTGGATTCAAGAGCTGCCATGAGGCGAACTTACCGATCTGGCGTCGCTTCAGTCTCATCGTGGCTGCGGCGCGCGCACTCATGTCAGCGCTACATTCGACAGCACGATGGGGGCCGTGGCACCGGACGAAACCGAGCAGACGACTCGTGGCCAGTTGATCGTCAACGCGGGATTCGATCTGCCCATCGCAACCGCAGTCGCACTCGCTGCTGACTTCCACCCGCGACGCCTCGACGACGGCGACTACCTGTTCCACGAAGGCGACCCGGGCACAACCTTGTTCGTCGTCGAGGCGGGCTGCGTTGAGGCAGTGACAACGAGCCGCGATGGACGCGAGTTGGTCTTCGGCTCGATGGATCCCGGCGCGATCATCGGCGAGCTCACGATCATCGACGGCGATCAACGCTCCGCCAGCATCCGCGCGATTGAGCCATCACTGGTCAGCGGCATCAGTCGCCGCGACTTTCTGCGGCACGCCCACGAGACGCCCGACATCGGACTCGCTCTGGCGAAGTTGTGCGCTCAGCGAGCCCTCGATCTGTCGCAGTGGGCCAGCAAGACTTCCTTCGGCACGTTGGAGGCCCGACTGTCGACCACGCTCCTCAAGTTGCTCGCGGCCGACGTCGAGGGCGAACCCGTGATCACCATCACGCAGCAGGCACTCAGTGACCGCCTCGGCGTGTCGCGCGAGTCGATCAACAAGTGGCTCCGCAGCTGGGAGCGCGATGGCATCGTCCGTCTTGGGCGACGCTCGATCACCGTCGTGGATCCGAAGCATCTCGAGGCCGCCGCACTATCCCGAGCCATCGATGCCAGGCCGACTCACGAGGCCGCACGTGTGAAATTCGACCGAATGTGAAGCAGTTCACAGACAGCGGTCGATGCCTCCTTCATGATGAAGACATCACAGAGTCACCCAGATCCTCGGGAGGGATGGGCTGCTCTGAGCGCAGAGCAACACCTACCCTCTGACCGGGCACGCCTGCATGTCGGGCCTGGTCAGAGGGTCGAGTGTCGCGTCGTCGGCGTCAGCAGCCCCAAGAAATCTTCTCTGTGTTCATTGCGCACATCGAGCCGGGCCGTGTTGCGCGCTTGTTGCAACGTACGAGCCGTATCGCTCTACGGTGTTGGACTACATTCGACGGCCGAGCGCGGACCCTCCAGGCCCTCTCGCGACACGGCGGTCAAGT